>DATLUK010000332.1:0-3323 GCA_035533195.1 Acidimicrobiales bacterium
CACCTCGGGGGTGAACGCCGACTGCATCACCGAGGTGCAGTTCGAACACGAAGGTCACCTGTACCTGGTGCGCCGCACCCTGGCCGGCATGAACCACACGGTCAGGGCTGAGGCCCAGGCCGACGGAGCGCAAGTGGCCGAGGGAGTGCGGGACGTGGCCAAATACGTCCACTCCATCCTGGGAATGGATGATGTGGCCTTCCGCGCCTCGGTCTTTGCCGAGCAGAAGCAGTTGGCCGCCTTTTCATCCCAGGCCCCGGCCGAGCGGCGCAAGTTGGTCATGCAGCTGCTCGGGATAACACCCCTGGACGGCGCCCGTGACCAGTCGCGCAAGGACGCCCGGGCCGCCTCGGAGCGGCTCGGCCAGTTGCGCGGACTGTTGCCCGACCGCACCGAGTTGGAGAAGGAGGTGGAGTCCGCGACGGCAGCATCAGCCGCCGCCACCGCCGCTTCCGCCGCCGCTGCCCGGGCCGCCGAGGAGGCCAAGGCGGCGGCCACCAGGCTCGCCGCCGAGTTTGACCAACTGGCCGAGGTGGGCCGGGAATACGACTCGCTGGTGAAAGAGGGCAAGACGCTCAGGGAGAAGCGGGATGAAGGTGTGGTCCGCCTGGCCCGCCTGCAGGCTGAAGTGGTCGAGCTGGCTCACGCCTCTGACCGGTTGGCCGAGCTCACCCCGGTGGCGGGCGGGCTGGCTGAGGCCGAGCGGCGCCTCGGCCTGGTACAGGCGGTCTCGGCCTCGGCCCGATCCCTGAGCGAACTTCCGCCGGCCGACCCGGCGGTGGATCCGGATGAGCTGAACCCGGCGGTGGAGGAGGTCCGAGAGGCGGCGGAGCGGGCCCGGACGGAGCTATCCGAGACGGATGGGCGCCTGGTGGCGGCCCGGGCTTCGGTGGAGCGGGCCCGGGAGGTCGTGGCCCGTACCGACGTCCTCAACGACCAGGCCGATTGCCCACTCTGCGGCCAGGCGCTGGGGGATGCCTTCGAGAAGGTGCAGAGCCACCGGCGCCTCGAGCTGGACCAGGCCGTAGCCGAGGTGACCCAGCTGGAGGACGCCCATGCCACCCTGCAGGCGACGGTCTCCCGGGCCCAGGGCGCCTGGAAGCAGCAGACGGCGGCCCTGGAGGCGGCCCGGAAGGCGTGGACGCTGTCCCAGCGCGCCGCCGAGCGGCGGGAGACGGCCATGGAGGCCTACCGCCGGGCCGTCGAATCCCTGGGTGGGGAGCCGGGGGAAGGCGAGGAGACGGCCCTGGTCGCCTCGGTGGAAGCGGGGCGAGCGGCGACGGCGGAATGCGCCCGGCTGAGTGGCCGTCTCGAGCGGCACCAGGCGGCGGCCAAGGAGGCTGGGGACGAATCGGACCAGTTGGCCACGCTCGAGTCCGAGCTGATCAACCTGCGGGACAAGGTCAAGGCCCTGGACTTCAAGCCCGAGGAGCTGGCCCGCCGTCGGGAGGAGGCCGCCGTTGCTGTCCGGGCATCTGAGGCGGCCACTGCCGAGTTCCAGAGGCTGTCCGGCCTGGCCCTGGCCGCCGACGCCACCCTGTCGGGCCACCGCCACCGGCTGACCGACGCTGACCTGCAGCACGCCCGCCTGGGGGAACTGGCCGAAGAGACCCGCCATCTCGGCCGGCTGTCGGAACTGCTCAATGTGTTCCGCAACACGGTGGTGGCATCGGTGGGACCCACCCTGTCGGCTCAGGCCGCCGATCTCTTTTCCGAGCTGACCGACAGGGAGTACGAACGTCTGGAGGTGGACCCGGACAGCTACGAGATCCAGATCTGCGATGCCGGGGTCTCCTACGGGATGGACCGCTTCAGCGGGTCGGAGACCGATCTGGCCAACTTGGCCCTGCGGGTGGCCATCAGCGAACACGTCCGCTTCCAGTCGGGAGGAACGGTCGGCCTGCTCGTGCTGGATGAGGTCTTCGGGCCCTTGGACGAGGAGCGCAAGGAGCGCATGCTCCTGGCCCTGGAAAGGCTGCGGGGCCGTTTCCGCCAGGTGCTGGTGGTGACCCACGACGCCGAAATCAAAGAGCAACTGCCCTCGGCCATCGAAGTGCTCAAGCTCCCAGGGCGGCGGGCCACGGCCCGGGTTGTCAACGCCTGAGGGCGCGTCAGTTGGCGGAGCCGAACTCCTGGATGCGCAGGCCGAGTTCAGCGAACTTCTCATGGACGCGGTCATAGCCCCGCTCCAGCTGGTGGATGCCCCGGATGGTCGAGGGCCCGTCGGCCACGGCGGCGGCCAGGATGTAGGCGAAGCCCGCCCGGATGTCGGGCATCTCCATCCTGCCCCCCCGCAACTGGGTGCGACCTCGGACCACGGCGGAGTGACGCCAGTCGGTTTCGTGGAACCGGCACGGTCCGCCACCCAGGCACTGGTCGTACAACTCGACCTGAGCCCCCATGGCATCAAGAGCTTCGACGTATCCGAGGCGGTCCTCGAAGACCGTCTCGTGCAAGACGGACATGCCCGGCACCTGGGTGAAGAGCACGACCAAGGGCGGGCCCCAGTCGGTCATGAACCCGGGATGGGTCGACGTCCCCACGGCTATGGAACGCAGCTCGCTCGGCTCCACCGTGACGCTCTCCTCGGTGATGTCGAAGGACGCCCCCATGCGCCGCAGCGTGGACAGGGCCGTTACCAGCCGGTCCTGGCTGCAGCCGCTCACCCGCACCCGTCCGCCGGTGGCCAGGCCGGCCACGAGGTAGGAGAAGGCCTCGATGCGATCCCCCCCCAGTTCCTGGCGGGCACCGCTCAACTTGGTGGTGCCTTCGATCACGTAGCGGCGGTCGGGGCGCATCTCGATGCCGGCCCCCATGCGCTGGAGGAAGAGGGCCAGTTCCACCACTTCGGGCTCCATGGCCGCGTTTTCGATGACGGTACGGCCCTCGGCCACAGCCGCGGTGAGCAGGATGGTCTCGGTGGCTCCCACGCTGGGGTAGGGGAGGCGGACCCGGGTGCCCTGGAGCTTGGTGGCCTTGGCGTGGATGGCGTCGTCGGTGATGGTGACCTCGGCGCCGAAGCTGCGCAGCGCGTCGAGGTGGAAGTCGACGGGCCGGCCCCCGATCTGGTCCCCGCCCGATAGGGGGACGGACACCTCCCCCAACCGGTGCAGGAGCGGACCCATCATGAGGATCGGGATCCGGTTGGTGCGGAAGTAACCGACCGGCACGCTGCCGGTGCAGATGTCGGAGGGATCGACTATGACCATGTCACCCTCCCGGCCCACGCCGGCGCCGATGGAGGTCAGCATGCCGGCGGTTATGTCCACCTCGGTGACCAGGGGAGCGTTGAGTATCCAGCTGGGTGAGTCGCCCAACAGGCC
>DATLUK010000333.1:0-2247 GCA_035533195.1 Acidimicrobiales bacterium
TGGCTCGAGCCATCCGGGCGCCGCATGGAGAAGCTGGGACTGTCCATCGGGGAGGATGAGGTGAGCGCCTCCACCCCGTCGGGGGATCTGAGCCCCTACGCCCAGGAGTACGAGGGCTACATGGGCAACTGGGGCAACACCCTGGACCGTTGGTACCACCGCGGGGCGGTGGTCATCTGGCCCCACAGCCAGGACTTCGCGGTGCGGGCCGAGATCTCTCCGTCCTGGGCCATGGGTTCGCTCTCGGAGCGCATCGGCCGAGGTGACCTGGCCGGCGCCAGGCAGGCCGCCGCCATGGTGGCGCCGTTCTGGGACCTGGTGGCCGCCCGAGTGGAGGGCAGAGGCTTCCTGGCCAAGACGCTGCGCACGGCACGCCTGCTCGACGAGCCGGCGCTGGCCGCGATGCTGCTCGGGCCGTTCAGGCTGGAGCCGCTCGGGGTCCCTAACGCCAAGGCGCTGAGGGCGCTGGTCGAGTGCTACGGGGAGCGATGGGCGGCGCAGCTCGTGGCGTCCTGGTCCGACCGCCACCGCTACATCCGGCACGGCACGAGCCGGAAGACGTGGAGCACGGGCTTGGCGCGGTTGTGCGCGGCGCTCCACGACGGTGGGGGTCCGGGGACGGAGGCGGCTGTGGTCCTGCTCCGTGAGTCCTGGAGGTGGCTGAGCGGGGCGGTCGAGGGGGCGGTCGAGTTCGACACGCCGAGCAGGCGGGTGAAGACCCTGGCCGAGCTGGGCCCCCCTGCGGCGGCGCTGCTGGAGGGCGCGGCGCTGGTGGGCACCGTCGACCTGCGCGACGAAGCGGTCGGGCTCCTATGCGGCGACGGCCAGGACCTCGGGGCCTGCGCCATCGGCGCCCTGCGGGCCACTCCCGCCTCGGGGTGGGCCGCGGCGGGCCTCGACGCCGTGGCCAAGCGGCGTCGCCAGGTGCTGGAGGAGCGGGTCCGTCGTCCCGCCCGGGCCAGAGACGACTGGTCCATTCAGCTTCCCGCGGGCTGTGGCTGCGAGTTGTGCAAGTCGCTCGCCGGGTTCCTGGCCGACCCGTCGCGCACGGCCTTCGAGTGGCCCCTAGCCAAGGATCGCCGCGCCCACGTGCACCACCGGATCGACAGCGCCGAACTGCCAGTCGATCATCGGACCAGGCGCACCGGGAGGCCCTACACGCTGGTCCTAACCAAGACCGAGGACCTCTTCCGGCGGGAGGAGCGGGCGCGCCGCCGCGACGAGAGCGACCTGGCTTGGCTCGACACGAGACTCTCCCGCGCCGCACGCCCACGCCCGGCCCGCTCGGAGGCTCAGGGTCCAGGGGCGCCAGCGGAGGGGGCAGCCGTTCGTCGCGGGAGTCGGGCCGCCTCGGAAAGGTAGCGGGGGACCTCGAGCCAGGAGGATCAGGACCGCGCGAATGGCACCGGCCGTTGACTCTGGGGCTTAAGAGGCCACCGGACGCGCCAGGAGGGCCCGCCACCCGGTTGGGGTGAGGAACCCTCGGAAGGCTGGGCTAGAAGTCCGGCTCGTCGTCTCCGGTGATGGCGGGGACCTCCGGGCTGGGTCGCTCGGTCTTGGTGACCGTGGCCGTGGCCCACCGCAGGCTGGGGGCGATGTCGGTCGCGTTGATCTCGACCTTCGAGCGCTTCTGACCCTCAGGGTTCTCCCAGGAGCGCTGCTCGAGGCGGCCGGTGTCCGCCGTGCGGGCGTCACGGAAAATGTCGGTATCTTCCCGCAGGTGAGCGACAGGTCCCGGTCACACCTCGACGCTCTGATAGCCGAGGCCACCGTCGATTGCTATGACGAGGAGGAGGCCATCACGGGTTTTCTCACGATGATCCAGGACAACCTCACCCTGCCCTTCCCGACGAAGGTCCTCGGAGTGGAGGTGACGGTCGAGGATGTCGAACTGAATCCGGCGGGTGAGATCGTGGCGATCTGTTCTCGTGACAGGCACCGACAGGCGATCGCGCTTATCGATCTGCCGATGCCGGCTAAGCCACCTGAGGGAGCGGACTGGATCGATGCCTACCGGCACTGGCGGTGTTAGGCGCCTCCGGCCAGCGAGGGGGGCCGATCCAGTGACCAAGAAGAAGACGGGCGGCGACTCCGCTCTGCCCGAGGCGTGGCAGGAAGCCCGTCGTCGCCACCGGCTCTCGGACCGCCACGTGGCGATGGCGCGGGAGCTGGGGCTCAACCCGAAAAAGCTGGGGTCCCTCGACAACCACCGCCAGGAGCCCTGGAAGCTTCCCTTGCCCCGGTTCA
>DATLUK010000334.1:0-30165 GCA_035533195.1 Acidimicrobiales bacterium
ACGCACCCAGAAGCTCGGGGATGACGCAGTCTGGGTCTGGTCCGCGCTGGTCCACGACGCAAAGACACCGGAGCGCTGGCAACAGGAGCTGCGCGCCGCCGCCGACAGGATGGACTCCCTCGTTACGGGACAGCCCGTACCCCCGGCCCGGTGGCGTGGCAGTTGGAGCGACATCGCCGGTTAGCCGTCGGCCAGGATGCTCATGAGCACAGAGGCGACGGCCTCGCCAATGGTGATGCCGGCTTCGGCGGCCCGCTCCTCCAGCCGGTCGGCCACCTCGCCGGGCAGCTCGATCGATAGGTCAAAAGCCCGCCATGGCGCATTTATGGCGCATCCATATTCTTCCATGGGGGTTCGCCGCTGTTCGGGCACCCCGGCTGAGCTGGGCTTTCTCTCCGCAGCCGTTCGCTCGCGTTCGACAAAAGCCCTGGTGTGCTGTTTCCCAAGCTGAGAACGCGAGTTCGATTCTCGTCGCCCGCTCTCGGACATTTTCACCGAAGTCACCTCTCGGGTTCACCGAAGGTGCCCGTGGCGACTACTTAACCAGCTAGCTGTGACGGGGCTGGAGCTCCCCATGCTGGGTCCGGCAAGGGCCTGCGCCTGGGGACCGTCGCCAGGGGCCCTCGATGACCGGGCGCAGTGGTTGGGCGGCGGTGGACGGTGCTACTCGCTCCGGCGACGTCGGCGTTTCCGGGGAGCGAGTCCCTCGGCCAGGCGAGCGGCCCGTTCGGCCTGGCGGGCTCGGAAGGAGGCGAGCAGACGCAGGTTGGTCACCACCGCAGCTGCCGCCCACATAACTAGGTTCTTGCCCGACCCATCATCCGACACCAGCCCCGGGCCATGTTGGTCCGCGAGGAGTCCTTGGTGGCGGCGAAGGAGCGTTCCGCCGCCGTTCTCCGGGCGTAGGAGACCCGATGGGCGGCGCTGGGATAGTCGTGCTTCTGGCGGGTCTTGGCGTTGACCGACGGAGGCACAGTGATGGTCGCCTGCACGCAGCAGCGGGGCGGGGACTCGGGGGGAGAAAGGATCTCGGGGTGTTCGAAGGACGCGCTCATGGAAGCGGGCTTTAGCGGACAGCGCAGCTTTCCCGCCGAGGCCGGACAGGCGACGCGGTGATAGCCCTCGGTGTCATCGGAGCTGATCCGGCCCAGCTTGTAGAGGCCGAGTTCCACACAGGCGCGGTCATGGGCGGCGAGCTGGTCGGAACCCCATCCCCGCCCCGGCGGCCCCAGCTCCGCCAACCCTTTGGGCAGCGCCGGGCAGTAGAGGTTGCCGTTGACACCGTTGGCGAGGATGGCTCCTTCGAAGCTGCCCTTGGGCCCTCTATCCGCTGGGTGCGGTCCACCACCAGCCCGGCGCCGGCGGCACGCAGTGGTCCGGCCCACTTGCTCGCCACCCGGCTGGCATAACCCGCGTCGGCCAGCACATCGGCGATGCGAACTCCGGCGCCGGCCATGGCGGTGATCAGTCCGGTTATGACTCCGACGGGATCAATGTTCGGTGCCGACAGGGTCACTCGGCGGATGAGGTTGGCGATGGGGGGTCCGGTCTCCTCGGGGACCATGGTGAGAACCTGGGCGTAGTAGCCGAAGAACAGCTCGGTCTTGGTGCCGGGGGTATTGACGTTTCGGTGTCCCCACGAGGCGTCGGCATCGGCGGGGCTCTCCCCTTCGGGTCGGGGGCGGGCCCAGGAGGCCAGATCGGTCCAGTCCACCGCCACACTGGCACTGGCCGCTGCGACCTCGGCGGGGATGGTCGCCTCCAAGATGGCATCGAGGCAGACACCCAGCGCATCGCCCGCCGTGGCGTCCATGGCCTTTATCCAGGTGTTGAAGGTCCGTTCCACTTGGCGGTAGGTGAGGAGATGGCGGCCGTTCTTGACCGCCACGACCACGCCCAGGCGGGCCTGGTCGGACGGCCCCAAGCCGACGAGGGCTTCGTGCACCCGCACCAGCTGGGCCGGGCGGTCATCGCCAAGAGCCAGGAGGATGCCGACCAACAGGCTACGCACACAGAGCTGGCGGGGCCGGCCTCCGGTGGGCATGGCCGCTTCGGCGGCCTGGGCCACCCCGGAGGCGTCCAGGATGGCCTCGAGGTCCGCCAGGGTCGGTCTCAGGCCCTGCCCCCCAACGCCGTCACCAGGCCGGCCTCATCCAACGGAGTGAGGAAGCCCACCAGATCCGACAGACCCTGGGCGCTGGCCAGTCCGGCCCCAACAAGCAGAGCCCGAAGCCCCATCCGGGCGAGGTGGCCCACCAGCCAGGTGGAGCGCAGCCGGCCGCCCTCGATGCGGGGCTGGTTGATCCCTCTGGCCCGGGCGGTGAGATCGGCGCTCAGGTTCTTGCGGGCGGGAGTCACGCCCCCGCAGATGAACCTCTCCCCGGCGTAGCCGGCGGCGCTACTTAGGAGTTGGTGATAGGCGGGATCCACCGGCACCGTCCGGGCCCGGGCCCCGCCCACGTCGAGGACCAGCCCACCATGGGCCGCCCGCAGCGAGGCACCGGTGATGCCTCTCAGCTCGGCACCGACAATGCCGGCGCCCAGACCGAGTCCCAACAGCCCCGAAAGCGCCATGCGCCGGGCAACGGTGGGCTGGGTGGCGGCCTGGGCCAGCAGGGTGGCCACCTCGCCGGGCGAGTAGGGGGCCTTGAGTCGGGCCCGAGGAAGGCCCCGGGGAGCGGGGGGATGCGGAAGGCCAGGCACGGCACGCCGCGCCACGAAGCGCAGATTGGTCCGCACGCTGCGCCGGGTCGTCTCCGGCCAGGGGCCCATGCCCACCGCCACGTAGCGCTCGATCACCGAGGGGTGAAGGATCACCTCCGGGCAAGTCTCCAGGCCGACGCTTTGGGCCCAAGCACCGAGCCGGGACACGGACCAAAGAAGGGCCCGGGTGCGCGAGGCCGGAGGCGCCGCCGCCGCCACAGCCCTCCGGGCGGCGTCGGCGACGGCGGGGGATATTCCCTGCCCACGCGGCACCCAGGTGGCGATGCTGGCCTCCAGCTCGTTCCGGTTCATCGGTGAGTATTAATACTGTACGATCGGGCATCAATGGTGGACCCTGGGCGCGAACCTGGGGCCATGGCCGGCCCCAGACTGTCTCCTGAGGCCCGGGCCATCCGCGCCGAACTGGCCCGCATCGGCCCGGTCCTGCCCGGGACCGTGACCCAGCGCTACACCCGCTGCGGGCGGGCGGGCTGTAGATGCATGGCAGATCCTCCCCAGCCCCATGGGCCTTATTGGTCCTGGACCCGCAAGGTGGCCAACAAGACCGTGACCCGCTATCTGAGCGAGGAGGAGTACGCCGATTACCGGGGATGGTTCGACAACGCCCGACGCCTACGTGAGCTGCTCGGCGAGCTAGAGAAGGCCTGTCTGGCCGCATTGGAGTCCGACCATCGACGGGCTGGGGATAAACCGCGCCCCAAGCGCCGCTAAGCCCGCGATGACCATTCGCAGGACCGACCATCCGACCAGGTCAGACCCTTAGATTTAGATTTAGATTAGGTGAAGAGCTCTCTCGACTCGTCTCGGCGTCACCGATCCTTACCTCGGGCCGCGAGCAGGGCCTCGACGGCAGCAACGGCGTCGGAGGCCCGCCCTAGGAACGCGACGGATCCGTGCTCGAGCACGATCGCCCGGGCTGCCAACCCGACGATGCGGTCCACATGCTGCTCGACGACCAGCAGCGCCGCACCCGCCGAGTGGATGCGCCGCAGGTTCTCGTAGACCACGTCGATCACTGCCGGGGCCAGCCCGAGGGACAGTTCGTCGGCGACCAGAAGCCTGGGCGGGACGACCAGGACCTTGGCCAGCGACAGCATGCGCTGTTCCCCCCCGGAGAGGTTGGCACCCTTCTGGTGCCGACGCAGGGCCAGGATAGGAAACGCTTCGTAAGCCTGCTCCAGGCAGGCCGCCAGACCTCCGCGGCTCACCCGTTGGCGGAAAGCGAGCGTCAGGTTCTCTTCCACGCTGAGCCGGCCAAAAACACCGCGGCCCTCGACGACGTGAGCCACCCCGGCCCGGGCCAGCCGGTATGGCTGTTGGTTGGTCCGATCCACGCCTTCCATCGTCATCCGACCCTCGGTGACAGCCAGCAGGCCGCTTACGACCCGGGCGACTGTGGACTTGCCGGCTCCGTTAGAGCCGAGCAATGCCACCGCCTCCCCGCGGCCGACTGCAAAGCTCACCCCGAACAGGGCGCGATACGGGCCATACGAGGCGCTCACTCCCTGCAACTCCAGGACCGGAGCTCTCGCGTCGGGCGCCGGGCCCCCGGCCGGCTCCGCCAGCGCCTTCACGTGTTGGTCCCGAGATAGGCGCGGCGGACCCGGCCATCGGCCATGACCGCGTCGAGGGAACCCTCGGCTATCACCTGCCCGAGATCCATCGCCACCACGCGGTCCGCCACCCGTCCCACCATCGCCAGGTCGTGCTCGACGAGGAGTACGGCCATCCCGCGCCGACGCTGGACGGCCCGCAGAGTGTCGGCCAGCTGGCGGGTCTCGTGGACGTCGAGGCCGGACGACGGCTCATCCGCCATCAGCAGCCGGGGCTCGGCCACCAGCGCCCGCGCCAGCTCGACCACACGACACGTGCCCAGACCGAGGGCGGCCACCGAGGTGTCGGCGCGGTCGGTCAAGCCGACCAGCTCGAGCACGGCCTCGACTCGGGACAGCTCGTCGGGCCGCGGTCCCGCCCTGTTCAACAGGTCCTTCCACAACCGGCCCTGGCCGCTCCTTGCCCGCTCGGCCACGATCAGGTGGTCTCGCACCGACAGCTCCGGGAACAGCTCTATGCGCTGGTAGGTGCGCCCGATGCCAAGCCGAGCTCGGCGGAAGACCGGCATCCGAGCCAGAGACATCCCGTCGAAGGAAACCGTACCGGAGTCGGGTCGCACCTGACCGCAAATGCAGTTGAACAGGGTGGTCTTACCGGCACCATTCGGTCCGACCAGTCCTACCGTCTCACCCGCACCGACGTTCAGATCCACCCCCGCGACGGCCATTACGCCGCCGAAGGTTTTGCGCAGCCCCCTTGCCGTCAGCAGCGCGCCGGAGAGTCGGGTCGGAGCCTGGCCCTGGTCGACGCGCGCCGAGGCCTCAGGCATGCTCGAAGATCCGTTTCTGCCACCACAGCGTCGACCGCGCCTTCTGGTACTCGACCACGCCCTCGGGATGAGCCGCGTAGGTCAGGGCCCCAAAGGCGAAGCCGACGAACACCAGACTGGACCCGCCGAAGCGCGCGGGGAGGTATGTCAGTAGCTGCTGGCTGACCACGAAGCCGATGCCGCCCTGGATGGCCCCTTCAACCGTGTTGACACCGGAGGTGACGACAATTACGACGAAGGCCACCGACAGCTCGTAGCTCCACTGCTGCGCATTGCCCACCTGCTGCTGGATGGTGAACACCGTGCCGCCTATCCCGGCTAAGGCCCCGGAGAGGGCGAATACCGTTAGCCGCTGCCGGGTCAGGTTGATCCCGATGCCGGCGGCACCGGCCTCACTGCCCCGCATGGCCGCCAGGAACCGTCCGGTCGTGCCCTTGCGGACCAGATTCACCACCACCACGCCGATGACGAGCACGACCATGGCGAGCACAAAGAGGGCATGCCCGTTGGGATTGAAGAAACCGAACGGCGCGACCCACTTCGGTTCCAGAGACAGGCCGGTGGCCCCGTTGGTGATCGACGTCTGGTTGAAGACGGTGTTGTCGAAGAACAGTGCGGCGGCCAATGTCATCAGCGCCAGTCCGAGCCCTCGCAGACGCAAGGAGCATATGGCCAGGGCCACGGCCACCGCCGCGGCCAGGCCCGCTCCCACCAGGCCGCCGACCAGGAGGTTGAAGCCCAGGTGGCGGGCCAGCTGGGCGGCCGTGAAGGCGCCGACGCCGGCAAGAGTGCCCTGGGCCAACGACAGCTGACCACCCATGCCGGTTATGAGGGTGATCGACAAGAAGATGGCGGAGAAGGCCAAACCGGAGTTGAAGACGTTCTCCCAGGTCCGAGGCATCCAGGTCAGCATCGAGAGGATGAAGGCCGCCAGCAGGGTGTACCAGGCCAAGCGGATGGCCCGATCCATCGCGGGCAGCCTTATGGCGCGCAGGGACGGAGGCGGGGGTGGGTCGACTGACGCCAGTGGGTCGCGCTCTGAGTCCAGGATCCGCAACCCGGGGACGACCAGGAGCGCCACGGCCAGGACGATGAATGGGAAGGATGGCAATACCGCCGAGTACAGCCACGACGAGGTCGGTAGGTAGCCCTGGAACACGGCTTCAATGACTCCGACCAGCACTGCTACCCCGGCTGCGACGGGCAGCGAGCGCAGGGCCGCCCAACCGGCGGCTGCTATGGCCGCGACCATGAGGGTGGTGTAGTCCTGCACCTGGACCTGGGCGAACAGCGGCGCCAGGAGAACCCCCGCCAGACCGGCGAGCACGCTCGAGACCACCCACGCCACGGCCACCACTTGACCGGCGTTGATCCCGTCGAGCTGAACCAGCCGGCGACTTTCCGTGGCGGCGCGCATCTGGAGGCCCAGTTCGGTAAAGCGCAACAGCGCGACCAGGGCGACCAGGACAAAGGCCGTCACCACCATCACGGCCAGCTGGGCCCCGTTGATCGGGGTCCCGAAGAGGTGGAAGTAGACCCGGTCGATGTTCCAGAACACGCTTGGGGCATTGAGGAGGTTCTGGTTCCCGAAGATGACCGGTAGGAGGGCCGGAATGCCCACGAATAGGCTGAGCCCGGTGACGATCTTGGCCATGTTGTTCGTAGCGGGGATGCGCGAGAAAAGCAACCGGTCGAATAGGAGGCCGAGCACGGGAGACATGACCAGGACGGTCAGGACGAACGCCGCCCACGCCGGGAGATGGTGGACCTGGGTGGCCCAGGTGTACACGAAGGCCGCCGCATACGCCTGGGCGCCGTATGCGAAGTTGAACACTCCGGTGGCCTGGTAGGTGAGGACAAGCCCGACGGCGAAGAGCGCGTAAGTGCAGCCAAAGGGGATGCCCGGGATGGCGAATCCCGCGAACTGCTCCACGACCTGGCTACTCGTGAGTCATCGGGCGGCCGCCCATACGGCGCTCACGACCCCGGGGTGCCTGGCGGAGGGGTGACCGTGGCGGGCTTGGCCACATCGGCCCCGAAGCACACAAAGGCCTGGTTGTTGTGATCGAAGGCAGGTACGAAGCCGTCACCCTTCACCGCGATGAAGGCGTTGCAGTAGGGGGGCGTGACATCGGCAACGGCGTGGAGTTGAGTCCAGTTGACAGGGGTGGTCAGGCCTCCGGCCGTGAAGTCGGTGATGTTGTTCGTGAGGGCAATCACGTTGGCCTGGGTCAGGTCGCGGCCCGCCAGCTTCACCCCTTCGGCAAACAGAGCCGCCGACTCCCAGCCCTGAATAGCTACCTCGTCGTACACCCACTGGGGCTCGTACTTCTTCATGGCCTCCAGGTAGGTCACCAGACCGGGGTACTTGGAAGGAGCCGTGGTTCCATAAGAGAAGGGAACGTGGGCGATGCTGAACCAGACGTTCTGCATCAGGCTCTGGTACTGGTTCAGCGTGGGCTGGTCGTCTCCGTTCAGCCATAGCTGCTTCACCCCCGTGTACCCGTACTGCTGGATGGCCCGGGCCATGGAGATGTTGTCAGTGACATCCATGCACGTGACGATGGCGTTCACTCCCGCTCGCTGCATGCGCTGGACGTCGGGGTCCACGTTGCCGCCGTAGGCCACGTTGTAGTCGGTATATCCGACCTTGATCCCGGCCTGGGACAGACCGTGTCCGAAGGCTTCGCAAGAGGCGTTGGAGGACGTCACCCCGAGGGCCACCAGGCCGACATTGGTGGCGTGAACCTGCTGCGCCCACCAGTTGATCGACGGCTCCCCGTCGGCGTACACCTGGACGGAGCCCCCGGCCCCGAACAGGTTCTGGCCCGGTGACCAGTTGCCCGTGACGTTGTAGCCGTAGACCGGGGTACCGGTCTCCAGGAAGATGTTGGGGGAGAAGAACGCAGTCGCCACTCCGACGACGGCAAAGACATGGTCCTGGTTGATCAGCGTGTTGGCCAGCTGGTTGAACTGGCTGGGGTTCCCGCCGTCGTCAAGGCTGTGGGCCATGACCAGCTTGCGACCGTTGACCCCACCCTTTGCGTCTATGTATTCGAAGTAGGCCTGGACACCGGGCACGAGAGACTCGAAGTTGGATGCGATGGGGCCAGTGAGGGTCGAGATGGCACCCACGTCGATGGCGGTGGGAGTCACCCCGGGAGCAGTCGAGGGGCCGCCGCTGGCCGCCGAGGAGGTGGTCGAGCTGGCTGTTGGGCCGGAGCTGCTGCCACACGCCGCCAGGGTGGCGCCGGCCACCATCACCGCGGCGAGCCGAGCGCGCCGGGTCTTGTGAAGCCATTCACCTGTCCGCATCACGGAGCTCCCTCTCCTGTCGTTCTCACAGGGTAGAAGCAGAGGAGGAGCCCCATGCAGCCGCGGACAGAAAGGCGGTCGGTCAGGGATGTGTCGTTCTGATTCGGACGGCTGGAACGGCTCCTGCCAATTCGACAATGTCGCCTGGGTCCGTGGTGACCACTAGACCACCTCCCTCCGGCACGCAGACGCCCACGACGTGGGCGTCCACAACGCGTTCGCTGCCGACGCCGGATGCCTCGAGGATGGCGCCGACCTGGCGGGCGAGACTGAAGTCGGTGTCGACGAGCCTAAGGGCGGGGCGTTCACCCCGAACCTGATCATGGCGCGCCACCGCCGCTTCCACGGCTCGGGTACGGGCTAGGCCTCGGGCCACCTCGGCGCAAACAATGGTGGGGGCGATCACCTCCCGCCCCCGGCGGCGTGATTCAGCCAGCAGGGCTCGGAGGTGATCCGACGGCCGGTCTGCGGCAAGTCCTTCCAGGCCCCCGGCGTCGAGTACCAGGGGAGGGCCGCTCACGCCGCACCGCGGCCTCTGGAGGACGGGGCCCGCATTGCCTCCGAGCTGGTGGCGTCCAGGTCATCGAAGGCCGCTCGAGCGGCTTCGATGGCTCCCTGGCTGACCGGCCCAAACGTGGATTCCCAGCCAATAAGGAGGCGGTCGAGCGCGGCTGCCCGGGATCGACGCTCCACTTCGGTGACCAGAGCAGCGTTGACCACGGAGGACACCGACTCGTTTCCAAGAACCGTTATGGCCTCGACCAGTTCCTCATCTACCGTGACGGTTATCTTCCTCTTTGCCATACCTATATACTACCTCCCCGTTGAACCAGTTGGGTCGTGCCGCCGACCCTCGCCCAGCTCGATCTTGAGAGCGTCTTGCCACTGATGCCGGGAGCGCCGATCGAGCAGGTGGTAAACCGATGAGGTGGATACCCGATCCGGGTCCCGGGCCGGCTGCTCGGGGCCGGCGGTGAACACCGGCACCGGACCGCTGGCCGGCCAGACCTTCCTGGTCACCGGAGCCAACACGGGCATCGGAAGAGCCACCGCCATCGAGCTGGCCCGGCGGGGCGGCCGGGTGCATCTGGCGTGCCGGTCCGAAGCCAAGACCGCCGGCGTGGCCGGCCAGCGCGGTTTCACCGCTGACGGATTCGAACTCTCCTTCGGGATCAACCACCTCGGTCACTTCCTTCTGACTGCCCTGCTGCTCGGCCGACTTGGAGAGAGCACGCCGGGCCGCGTGGTCATGGTGTCCAGTGGGTCGCACTACCAGGCCAAGGGGATCGACTGGGAGGCGGTCCGCCGTCCTACCCGGAGCCTGACCGGCCTGCCTGAATACGCCGTCTCCAAACTGGCCAACGTGCTTTTCGCCCAGGAGCTGGCCCGCCGATGCGCCGGCTCCGGCATCACCACTTACGCACTCCATCCTGGGGTGATCGCCTCGGATGCGTGGCGGCGGATGCCGGCTCCTCTGCGATTCACGATGAAGCTGTTCATGAAGTCCACGACCGAGGGGGCCAAAACTTCCCTCTATTGCGCCACATCGTCCGAGGTGACGGACAGCTCGGGCCGCTTCTATGACAACTGTCAGGAGAGAGAGCCCAACCCGGTTGCCACCCCGGAACTGGGTGCCGAGCTCTGGGCCCGCAGCGAGAGTTGGGTCAGTACGGATTCTGTTTGACCCAACTCACAGCTCGGCGCGCAGGGGAGTTGGCTATCCCACCCCGGCTATCTCCTCGGCCGCCTGGTCGCCCACGCCCAGGTAAGCGGCGCGAACCAGAGGGTCGCTCTGGATCTCGGCGGGGGTTCCCGACGCCAGGATCTGTCCGAGGTCCAGGACGTAGAGGCGGGAACAGACCGCCATCACCAACTCGATGTCGTGCTCGACCAGCAAGACGCCCAGGCCGTCGCCGGACAAGCGGGTGAGCAGGCCCCCGAACTCCTCGGACTCGGACTCGTCCAGTCCCGAGGACGGCTCGTCCAGCAACAGCAGCCGGGGCTTAGTGGCCAGCGCTCGGCCCAACTCCACCAGCCTGGCCAGTCCGGTCGGCATGGCGTCCACCTGCTCGTCGGCCATGGCCGTAAGGCCGACTACGTCGAGGATCCGATCGGCCTCGGACGAGGGGTCGGACCCGTCCCGCGCCCAGCGTCGGTGGACTTCGGCCGCAACCAACACATTGTCCCGGGCCGTCATGGAGCCGAACACCTCCAGCCTCTGGAAGGTACGGGCGATCCCCAAGCGGGCCCGCTGGTAGGCCTTACGCCCGCTGATGTCGCCCCCAGCGAAGCGGATTCTTCCGGCATGGGCCTCCTGCAGACCGCAGACGACGTTGAAGAAGGTGGTCTTCCCCGCCCCATTGGGCCCGATCAGGCCGGTCACCACCCCGGCCGGCACAGTCATGTCAACGCCCCGGAGGGCATGGATGCCCCCGAAGCGCACATCGACCTCGGACACCTCGAGAAGGGGCGCTCCCGGGGCGGGCAACATGGCCGGCGCGGGGTGAGGAGCAGTCACCGTGCGTCGGAGTCCAGAGGCCGGCACAGACCGCAGGGGCGCAGACCGTCCCCGGCGCGCACCCGACGAATGTTTTCCCGTCCCACCACGGCCGCGCAATCAGGACGGTGCATCATCGTCCCCGTCAGCGTTCCCACTAGGACCGGAGTCCTCACCGCGGACCCGCCGGTCGACGCGCCCCCGAGGACACCGACCAGACCGGCCAGGGTCTCATTGAGCTGGTCCAGGTGTTCCCGGATACGAGCCAGGTCGTTTCGATCCTCGGCCGACCGCTCGCGGTTTTCCCCGACCAAAAGAGCCATCCAGTGCCCGAAGTAGAGGAATCCGCCGAGGAATATGAGCCCGAGGCCGAGCAGGCCGCCGGACACCAGGTAGGGGATCTGGCCGGCGACGAGAACGGTGCGCGAGGTGCCTTCCCAGCCGACCAGGATGCAGAGCACTCCGGCCACGGCCAACGCCCCCCCGACAGCAAAGAGGGTCCGCTCGGTGAAGGCGAGTCGGAAACGTCCCGCCGCCCGCCCGAGGATCGTCACCATCCGCTCCTCGGGGCCGACCAATGCGGGCCCGGCCGGGGCCCGGCTGGGGCCGACTGCAGTGATGGTCATGGGCGTACCTCCCGAGGGATCAAGGCCGGCGCTGCCGGGGACAGTCGGCGGCCGCCGAGCCGAAGAGACCCGGTACCAGTGGCAGCAGGAAGGCTCCCAGGAGGCCGCCGAGCAGGATCATCAGCCACCACCCGGCTCCCAGACCGCCGGGCAGGTCGGGTTGAGCGGCCAGGATCCCGAGCTGGGGTGTCCCGGAGGGAGCCCGCCCGATGGCTGCGCTGATGGCGGCCCCGGGGGAGTTGGCGGTCGGCAGCGAGAGAGTCGTTGTGCCGGCTGGAGAGGCCGAGCCGGAGGTGAAGATGCCGGGCCCGGTAACGCTCGGCGGCGGCGGGATGGCGACTGGTGGTCGGCCGGTCACACCAGGGGTCCCGGGAGTCACTGCCATCGCCACGGCCGCCCCGCCAATGCTGTAAGTGAAGCTGTTGGCGCTCGGATCCTGGGGCACGCCCCAGTAGAACAGCACCGATCCGGCGTAGTAGTAGGAGACCTCGCCCTCGGTTATCCGGTGCGGGTCCGTGAAGTAGATCTGCATGCCGGTGCCGGCCAGGGCGGTGTCGATGGTCTGCTGCTCGGCCAGGGGGGCTGGGTGGCCGGGACTGCCCAGGTGTACGCCCGATCCGTCCACATAGGCTGATTGCCCGGCAATCTTCAAGTCCTGGAAGTCGGTCCCGCCCGACTCGATCGGAACGGCTGCCCCCGAAGAGGTAGCGGTGGCCGAGGACGTCACAGAGCCGATGGACACGAGGCCGGCGGCCAGATCGACGTTGTCGGCGTGACTCAATGCGGCGGCGGTCAGCGTGCCGGCACCCGGGTCGAAGACCAACGAGCTCGAAGTGGTGGAGTTGCCCACCGAGCCGCCGGCGCCGAAGGTGCCCCCAGCCAGGGACCCCCCGGCGGTGGCCGACTCTGCGCCCGACGCCCCCGACGCCACCTCGGCCTGCATGACTGTTCCGGTCGGGGAGCTCACCGTCTGCTGGGTCTGGTCGGTGCCACTGATCGCCTGGGCCCGCACCGGATCGTTGAGGACGCTGGCCGCGCTCGGTCCGCCCAGGACACCGACCAGGGAGCCCGCATTGCCCGCTACCGAACCGGGCCATACGGTGGCCGAGAGGGCCGAGGCGGCATCAAGGCCCATGGTGGCGACCGTGTAGCCGTACTCGCCTTCGCCCTCGGGATGGTAGGAAGCACTCGGCTCGTCCTCGGTGATCTGGGCGATCGGCGCCTGGGCGGCGGTGGTGAAGGCGAGGAAGGATGCGGGGGCGCCGGCCACTTCGGCGCCGGCCGGAGCCGCCGCGGTCACGCCGACGGCCACGAGGGTCAGCGGGGCGCCCAGCATCAGGGCGGCCAACGCCGCTCGACCGGCGCGCCGGGGCGGATGGCGGCGGATCATGCTGACATCCGGCCCAGGTAGGCCTCGGAAAGAGATCCGACCACGTCGGCTGGCTGGCCGATGGTTTCGATCCGGCCCTGACGCATGATGGCGGCATAGTCGGCCACGCCCAGGGCTGCGGCGGCAAACTGCTCAACCAGCAGGATGGCGATGCCCGAGGCAGCCAGCTGGCCCACCTTCTCGTACAGCTCGCCCACGATGATGGGCGCCAGTCCCATGGAAATCTCGTCCAGCAGGAGGATGACCGGCTCGCTGGTGAACGCCCGGCACATCGAGAGCATCTGGCGCTCCCCGCCCGACAACGTCCCCGCCAGCTGGTTGCGGCGTTCGGCCAGCTTCGGAAAATGCTCGAAGGCGACCGCCTCGATCTGGCCCACGGAGTGGCTCGACGCGTGGCTGAAGACCCGCAGGTTCTCCCGGACCGTCAGGTTGGGGAAGACGCCGCGGCCCTCGGGGATGCTGCAGACTCCGGCGCGGGCGAAGACTTCCGGGGCGACCCCATTCACGTGGATGCCCGATACGTGCACGCAGCCCTCGGTGGGTCGGAGGAGACCGGCGGCCACATTGAGCAGCGTGGTCTTGCCCGCGCCGTTGGGTCCCATCAGCGCAACCACCGAACCGCGGGGCACCACCAGGGTCACGTCGTGGAGGACCTCTACCCGCCCGTATCCGACCCGCAGGTCCATCAGCTCTATGGCCGGAATGGCGGCCAGACGCTCCTCAGGCGTGGACAGCGACTCAGTGACTACCGACAAGGCTCACCGCCTCTACGCCGGATGTAATCGTTGTCCCAGTCGAGGCCTCGGCCGGGACCGGAGCCTCCTGCCCAACCACGGGAGAAGGCCGGGATCGGAGGCGGTCGGCCACCATGGTCAACTGCCCGGCAAATCCTCCGGGATTGCGTCCGAGGAAGATGGCGCCGGCTCCCACCGCCAGGAGCTGGAAGTTGCTGATCGGTATGTGTCTCTGGATGACCGGGGAGAAGGCGTAGAAGATGGCGGCGGCAAAGGCCCCGCCCACCGTGTCGATCCCTCCGAGGGTGACGAGCAGGAGCAGGATCAGGCTGGTGAGCATCTGGAAGTCGTCCGGTCCGACCTGGCCCTGCCAGCCCCCATAGAGCGCCCCGCCGAGGCCGGCGATTCCGGCGGCCACGACGAAGACGATGACCTTCACCGCGGTGATGTTCATGCCGATGGAGGCGCAGGCAGCCTCGCTGTCGTTGAGAGCCGCCAGGCGACGCCCGAAGGGCCCGCGGCGCAGGGCCAGGACCCCGACCCCCAGGGCGGCGAAGAGAACCGATACCTCCACGAGGAAACCCCGCTGGGACTGCACGAGGACCCGGCCCACGGCCAGGATGCCCCCGAAGCCGAGGAAGTGGTTGAAGAACAGGTAGTCCATGGAATAGGCGAAGGCCAATGTGGCCAGGGCCAGGTAGATCCCCCGGAGGCGAAGCACGACCAGGGCGAGCAGCCCACCTATGGCGGCGGGCAGCGCAACGGCGGCCGCCAGGCCCAGAATCGAATGCCCCCCGGCAATCTTGCCCATGCAGAAGGCACCGAGCCCGGCCAGGCTCATCTGACAGAGCGACACCTGGCCGCCGTAGCCCGTGAGCAGAACCAGTGAGAGCATCACCACCCCCAGGACGATCCCCTGCCCGTAGGTGAGCAGGTTGCCCGGAGAGAGGAGCTCGCTCATCACGAGGGAGAAGACGATGAAGGCGCCGGCCAGGGCGAGGGACGGCTTGAGCTCCAGCACCCGCCGGGAGCGGCGGCCGCTCAGGCGCGCCGCCGCCAGGCGCTCCTGGCGGCGCACCAAGAGGGCAATGAACAGCAGCCCCATCGGTATGGCCGGGCCGATGTCGGACAACAGACTGGTCGGGAGATAGCCCGTGGCATAGGACTGGACGAGGCCGAGCAGCAAGGCGCCGGCCACGGTAAGCGGAAGGCTGCGCAGGCGGCCGACCACCGCCGCCGCGTACCCCGTCACCACCAGGAGAGTCAGGTTGAACTGGTCGAGGTACTGCAGGGGTGCGATCAGGATCCCGGCCAAGGCGGCCAGCGAGGCCCCCAGGGCCCAGCTGAGCTGCGCAGTGCGCACCGGGCTGGCGCCGGCCCGGGCTGTCAGGTCGCGGTCGTCCACCACCGCCCGCATGGTGATCCCGACCCGGGTGCGGGTGAAGAGGATCCGCAGACCGATGGCCACCGACACGACCAGGACCATGAGCTCATAGACGGTGACGACCACTCCGAACACCCGGATCTGGCCGGGGAAGACGGAGGGCAGCTGCCGGGTGGTCACCGGCGGCCAGATGGCATCCGCCAGGCCCAGAAGGAGCAGCAACAGGCCCAGTGTGACCACCAGGGTTATACCGAGGGATGCGCCGTAGAGGGGCCGGACGATCAGGCGCTCGATCAGCGCCCCCGAAAGGGGAGCGAGGACGAGGACCACCAATGCCAGCGCCAGAGGCACGGGCAGGTGCCAGCCCACCGCCAGCTGCCAGTAGGTAAAGGCCATGAACATGCCGATGGCGCCGTGAGCGAAGTTGAAGATCCCCGAAGTCGTGTAGGTGACCACCAGGCCCGAGGCGGTCAGGGCGTACAGACACCCCAGCACCAACCCGACCACCGCGTAAGAGAGGATGAGGTTCATCGCTCAGTACCTCATCCGGCCGAGTAGTACGGCGCGTTGCACAGGAAGCCGGAGGCGGGATCGCCCACCTTCACGAAGTTCCCGTTATGAATCTGGAGCATGAGATAGCAGTTGGACGGTTTCTTGGCGCCGATGTCGGCCGGGGCCATCATCCCGTTGTCAGTGAACTGATGGGTGGCGGCCAGAGCGGCGTCCACCGCCTTCTGGGTGAGATGGGGTCCGGCCTGGGTCAAGGCGTGCACAAAGAGGGCGGCGTCGGCCCATGAGTAGGCCGAGAACTGATCAGCATTGAACCCGGGGGCGGCGTCGGTCAACCACTTGAGGTAGAGAGGCACCTCCGGGACGCTGGGATCCCCGAGGAACAAGGCGGACCCGACGTTCAGGTACTGCCCGTCGACATTGGCCGCCCCGCCGGACTGGGACACGTAGCCGCCGTAGTAGCAGACCGCGCATGCCCAGAGCTGCGGGTGGAACCCCTGCTGGGCGGCCTCGGAGGCGAAGATGGCGGCGTCGGGGGCGTTGAGGGCGATGAGGTAAACCATCTTGACGCCCGCAGACCGCATGCGGACGACATCAGCCGTGAAGTTCGACTGGGCCGGGTTGAAGTCGTCCTCATAGATCACCTTGTAGCCGAGCGAGTCCATGGCGGCCTGGCTGTACTTCCACGCCTGCACCGCCGCTGGCTGGTTGCCCACCAGGGTCCCCACCGCGGTGATGGCCCCGGGGGCGACCGACTTGTAGTACTCGAACGGGCCCAGGCTCGCCCCCTGCCCGAAGGGAGCCTCCGAGTAAGCGGATGGAAGGGCCGCCGACTGGGGAGTCAGCGCCTCCTGCACCATCGGGACGTCCGGATGGGCCGCCATGACCTGGGCTCCACAGTTGTCATCGAGGGACCAGCTGCCCACGAAGGCGAACACGGAGCCGACGAGGTTCTGGTAGTCGGCCTCGTTCTGGCTGCATTCGAGCTGGTCATCGGAGCTGATCAACTTGAGTTGGCGGCCGTAGACCCCGCCCAGGCTGTTCACGTAGTCGAAGTAGGCCTCGGTGCCGTAGGGCCCGCCCTGGAACAACCCGGGGACCGGTCCTCCCAGATCCGAGACGTTCCCCACCGTGATGGTCGTTGCAGTCACCCCGGGAGCGGTGGCCCCGCCATTGCCTCCGGCCGGGGCGGGGGTGGCCGTCGCCACCTGGGAGGAGACCGCCAAAGCGTTCGAGCCCGCCAACCCATTGGACCCGGACGCGGCCGCGGCCGCGGGGCCCGACCCGGAAGCCACCCCAGCCGCGCCGGCGCCTGCGGCTCCCGAGGAGGCCGCCGCCGTTCCGCTACCCAGCCCACCACCGCCCGCGGCCCGGGCCGAGGATCCGCTGCCCTCGGCCTGGAGGGTGGCGGCACCTACCTGCCCCGCGCCGACGCGCAGGCCACAGCCTGACACGACCGCCAAGGCGATAGTGAGCAACCCGATCCAACCCGCCCGAACCCGCCCCAGGCCCGGCACACCACCGGCCCCCCGCCTGGCAGCTGACACTGATCCCCCGATCCGAACAGAGGCCCCATCGGTCCCCGCCCAACCTAAAGTTCGCCAAACCCAGGGCGGAGTCCTACTCCGCCGGTTCCGGCCGGGCCAGGCCATGTCCCACCCACCGGGATTTCGCCCTCCGGAACCTGGCAGCGGGGATGAAGACGATGTTGGGGCGGCTCACGCCGGGCAGTCTTCCAGTCCCGGTGTTGCCGGAACCGGCCGCCAGAACTTACCTTTACCTCAATTGCGGGGGAGTCCTACGGGACAAGGAAGGATCCGACATGGCCATCGCCGACCAAGCCGTCCATTCGAGCACCGACCTGGTCGATGAGTTGCAGGGCTGGCTGGAGGAGAACTGGAACCCGGACCTCACGGTGGGCGAGTGGTGGGAGCGCCTGGGCATGGCCGGCTGGGCGGCCCCCATGCTGCCCGCCGACTGCTACGGACGTGGGCTGTCCCGTGGTGACTCGCTGGTGGTAGCGACCACCATCGCCCGCTTCGGGGCCCTGGGGGCGCCGATGGGGATGGCCATCGGGCTGGCTTCCCCCACCATCACCACCCACGCCAACCGGGAACAGATCGACAGGCTTATCCCCGACTCGGTGACAGGCAAGGTGGCCTACTGCCAGCTCTTCAGCGAGCCGGGGGCCGGATCCGACCTGGCCGGACTTTCCACCCGGGCCGTCAAGGATGGAGAGCTATGGCATGTGGACGGCCAGAAGGTGTGGACGTCGGGCGGCCAATACGCCGACATGGGCATGCTCCTGGCCCGGACCAACCCCGACGCTCCCAAGCACCAGGGCATCACCTGGTTCGCCATCTCCATGCACCAGCCCGGCATCGATATACGCCCGCTCAAGGAGATGACCGGCCACGCCATGTTCAACGAGGTCTTCCTGACCGCCGCCGAGGTGCCTGACGAGAATCGCATAGGGGACATCCACAACGGCTGGGCGGTGGCCAACACCACCCTGTTCCACGAGCGGTCGGGCATGGGGGCGCGCAGCGGCGGGGGACCGGGCGGCGCCGTGCCAGGGCGAATGGCTCGGGCCGGCACCGTGGTCGGGGACCTGGACAAGCGGGCCGGGGACTTTGCCCCGCCGGCCCGAGCGGTAACAGCCTCGAGGGAGCCGAGGGAGGGAGCCGGGCGACGACAGTCTTCGCCGGCTCAGAGTCACATCAACCTCGCTCGCGAGCTGGGCAAGCTGAACGACGCCAGCATCCGCCAGGGCATCGCCAAGGCCCACATCCTCGGAACGCTGGCCCAGTTCAACACCGAGCGGCACAAGGCGGTGCGCTCCCAGGGCCGCGACATCCCCGGGATCGCCAACTTCTCCAAGCTGTTGATGGCTGACATCATCCGGCACAACCGGGATCTGGGAATGCAGATCCTCGGAGCGAGGGGGATGATCCACTCCTACGATGACGCCGACCGGGAGGAGCTGGCCAAGCTCCCGGGAGGTGCGGCGGCGGTGGCGGTGACATCACAGGCCCTCGGAGCCCAGGCCCTGCCCATCTTCGGGGGCACGGATCAGATCCAGCGCAACATCGTGAGCGAGCGGGCCCTGGGCCTGCCCAAGGAGCCGGGCGACCCGGCCAAGGTCCCGTTCAACCAACTGCCGAAGAACGGCTGAAGCGCCGCCGCCGGCGGCGCGGCCTCAGAGACTGGTGCCGTCGGGGCCCAGGTAGTCCCCGGAGAAGTGCCCGTCCTCGGCCAGGGCGGCGTATTCCTGTTCGCTCAGCCCCAGGAGGCCACGGAACACCTCCCGGTTGTGCTCGCCCATCACCGGAATGGGGCCCCAGCCAAGGTCCGGGCCGTCCCACCGGAACAGGTGGGCGGGATACTCGTGCTCACCCAACTCGGCGCTGCCGTTGGTCCGGAACAGCCCTCGTTCCCGGAAGTGTGGATCGGCGTAGCACTCGGATTCGGTGAGCACAGGCCCGGCCGGCACTCCCTCGGCCTGGCAGCGGTGGAAGACGTCGTAGTGGTCGAGTTCCGCCGTCCAGGCCGTGATCCCGACGTCGATCTCGTCATGGTGGGCCCGACGGCCCTCGGCCGTGGCCAGGCTCTCATCCCGGCCCCATTCGGGATCACCCATGGCCCGGACGAGTGAGGCCCATTCGTCGTCCGATCCCACTGAGATGGCCACCCAGCGGTCCACACCGTGGGCCCCGCCGCCGCCCGCGCCGGCGGTTCCGGCCGGAGCGTCCTGACACCGGTAGACGCCCTGAGGGGCGCGATCGAGGTGCCGGTTGCCGAGGCGGTCATGGACCACACCGGAGTCGGCCGCCTCGACCAGCATCTCCCCGATGTGGTTGAGCATGTTCTCGCACTGGGACACCTCGACCAGGGAGCCGGCGCCGGTCAGGCGGCGCTGACGCAAAGCGGCCAGGGTGGCCAGGGCGCCCGACATTCCCGTGGCGGTATCCATGTGGAACCCGGCGTCGGTCTCGGACAACTCCTCGTCGGGGTAACCCCTGGTGGCGATGAGACCACAGAGTGCCTCGAAGTTGATACCGAAGCCCAGGTAGCCCCGGTAGGGGCCTTCCAAGCCGACCGCCGGTAGGCGCACCATCACCAGTCGGGGGTTGCGAGCCGAGACGGCATCCCAGCCGATGCCGAGCTTGTCCATGAGGTCGACCGAGTTGTTCTCCACCAAGACGTCGCAATGCTCGACCAGGCGGAGGAAGGCCTCCCGGCCGGACTCCTTGTGAAGAGCAAGGGTGACCGACTTCTTGCCCCGGGCATGGGCGGTGAAGAGAGCCACCCGGTTCCAGGGACGGGTACCGGCATCTGCGTCGGGGTAGCCACCGAAGATCGGGCCCAAGGCCGGCACCAGCCCGGCCGGGGGCCGGGGAAACAACCCCCGGGTGCTGGCCGGCCAGACCCAGGGGTTATCAACCCGGATGACCTCGGCTCCCAGATCGGCCAGCAGCATGGTGGCATAAGGACCGGCCCAGACCACGGTCATGTCCAGGACCCGGATGCCCTCCAAGGGCAGGCCGCGACCACCAGCCGCCGGCTGGGAAGCCGGGCCCGGGCCGGCGCGGGCCGAGCCGGCAGGCGTGGTCGATCCGGCAGGCGTGGCCCTGGCCGCGGCCCACCGGCGGGACAGGTCGACGACCTCGGTGTGGTTTTGGTCCAGCGTCGGGGCGCCGGACAGGGCGGGCATATCCGCCAGTCGCATGGGACTGCCCGGTTGGGTAACCGTGCCCGCTATGGGGTGTTCGACGGGATGGAAGAAGCCCCGTCCCTGGAACTGGGGATCGCCCAGGACGTCGGCGGGGGCGTTGACGGCCGTCACGGCCCAACCCTCGGACTGGGCCTCGTCCATCGCCTCCTGACGGGAGCGGGTAACTCCCCAGGTCGTTATGGCGGCGTCGGCCATCTCGGCCAGTTCCAAATCGACGGGCGAAGGGCCCTCGGCGTAGCGGGCTGTCAGCTCCGGATCCTGGAGGACCCGCAACATGCGGGGAACCCACTGGGGCATGGTCGATGTCCATATATATCCGTCCCCGGCCAAGCGGACCCCGGAGGGGAACACCCCGATCTGGCTGCCGGGGCTGCGGGGGGCGTCTCGGCCGGTATAGGCGTAATAGAGCAGATAGGTCATGCGCCGGTCGATGGAGATCAGCTGCGACTCGACCATGGCGAAATCCACCGCCGCTCCTCCGGCGCCGCCCTCGGCCAGCGCAACCCCGGCCAGAGCAGCCAAGGCGATGGCGCTGCCGGCCTGGTAGGCGCCGACGCTGCCGGCCAGCTTGACCGGCTCCTTCCGGGCCAGGCCGGTGGCAGACATGGTGCCGCCTACGGCGTAGTGAACGATCTCCTCCCCCCGGTAGCCGGCGTAGGGGCCGCTGCGCCCGAAGGCGCTGACCGTCACCACGGTCAGGCCAGGGTTGGCCCGCCGGATCGTTGCGGCATCCCGCCCCCAGCCGGCCAGGCTCGAGGCCCCTTCGCCCTCCAGCACCACGTCGGCCGACATCAGCAGCCGGTCCAAAGCTTCCACATCTTGGGGGATGTCCAGATCGGGGAGGAATGACTGCTTGTTGGTATTGAGATGGAGGAAGGCGGCTCTTCTCTCCGACACCGGTCCTGCCGTTCCAACAGTCGGGCCCTGGTGGCGGGTCCGGTCCCCGCCCGGGGGCTCGACCTTGACCACCTCGGCCCCCAGGAGGCCGAGGAGCTTTCCGGCATACGGCCCGGCGTAGCCCTCTGTCAGTTCCACCACCCGGAGCCCGCTCAGGGGTGCCGTCACCGGGACAAGGTCGCGCTCCGGGCCGGCGGTCGCAAACCCGTCGGTGCCCTCCGCGCCAAGGGCCTCCTTCCTCTACAGGAGGACCGCCGTCACGTCGGGCGCCGAGACCGAAGGGCCTAAGCGGCCTCGGCCGCGAACCCCGAGGTGCGCGACCGCCGGCCGTCTTCGCCCACCACCAGCAGCTCGTAGCCCTCGACCTCCTCAACCATCTCCATGCCGGCCCGGGCTCCGGCCACCGCCGCCGCCGTGGCCAGGGCATCGGCCAGCCAGAGGCGGGGACCGATGACGGTGGCCGCCCGCACGCTCAGCGCCGGGAGGCCCGAAGTGGGATGGATGAGATGGGGGCCCCGCTGGTAGGTGCCCGAAGTGGCCACAGCCGGCCAACCCTGCACCACCATGGCTATCCGGCTCGGGTCGAAGGGATCCTCCAGCCCGATGCGCCAATCCCGATCCGGGCGGGGCCGGCCGAAACAGGCGATGTCCCCGGCCCCATTCACCATGGCGGCCGCCGCGCCGGCGCCGCGCAACATCTCCGCCGCCCGTTCCGTTGCCCAGCCCTTGACCAGACCGGTGGGGTCGAAGCCTCCCGGCTGGCGCCAGGGATCGAACCAGCCACGACTGGCCCGGAGGGCCTCCAGACACAGCCCGTGCACCTCCTGGATCACCGCCGGGGCGGCGGCCAACTCCACGTCACCCCGACGGAGGCGGCTTATCCAGCTGTCTTCGATCCAGGTGCTGAAGTCCCGATCCACCTGGTGAAGGAACCGGCAGGCTTCCTCAGTCGCCGAGTCGTCTCCCCCAACCACGGCGAAGGAGAAGACGGTTCCCATCACCTCCTCGGCGTGGCGGCGGGGGCTCATCGCCAGATGACGGCCCAGGTCAGGGGCGGCCGGCGCCGCCTGGGTCCCGGGGCCGACCGGCCGGATCGGATCGAACTGGGCGACCCGGGCGAATCGAGACCTCGCACCGACACGGACACTGTCACATGGTGGCCGGGTTACCTGAGCGCGGTACGGGAGTCTCCTGTGTGCCGGCTGTGTCGATGAAGCCTGTCCGCTTCCTTAGCTTTAGCCTCAGGCAGTCTTTAGGCGTCGCGGTGACTCAGCACCCAGGCGCCCAGGGCAACCGACGCCGCAGCCCAAATGCAGAACACGCCGAAGCCGGTCCAGGCCGCCAGGGTGGATGGGTCCCTGATAACGGCAAAGAGATTCATCCCCGCCTGACTCGGCAGGTACGGGACGACCCAGTTCTGCCAAGAGCTGGGCAGAGCGCGGGCCAGGCCGGGAAGGACCAGCAGGAGGCCGAAGAGGGCGGCGATTCCTCCGGCTGTGTTGCGGATCATGAACCCGAGCCCGGTGGCCAGGATGCCTACCACGGTCAGGTACAGGGCGGCGCCGATGACGCACCGCAGGGCGTCGGGAGCCGACAGGGACACTCCATGGCTGCTGAGGAGGGCCTGGCCTCCGAAGAAGGCGGCGAAGGCTGCGACCAGTGTCGATACGAACGTCACCACCGCGAAGACGCTGACTTTGGCCCAGACCACCGGCAGCCGCTTGGGGACGGCGCCAAGGGTCGATCGGATCATGCCGGTGCCGTACTCCCCACTGACAATGAGCACGCCCAGCACCCCGACGGCCAGCTGAGCCAGGAAAGCGCCGGTCAGGCTCCGGCTGGCCGGGTCGAAGGTCAGCCGTTCGATGGGATCCATCCGCGACCAGTGGTTGTTGGTGGCCCAGGACACGAGCAGCCCGATCCCCACCATGCCGGCCATGCCTGCGCCCAGGGTGATCCACGAGGACCGCAGGGTCCGGAACTTGAGCCACTCGGACCGGATGACCCGGGCCTGGGTGACCCGCATCCCCGCCGGTCCCGCCGGCGGGACGATGGTTACCGGGGCGACGGCGGCGGCGGTCATACCGAACTCCGATCCGGGCCGCCGGTTGAGCCGGCGGCGGCGTGGAACTCCACGGTGTCGGCGGTCATCTCCATGAAAGCCTCCTCCAGCGATGCCTGTTGAGGCACCAGCTCGTGTAGGACGATGCGCTCGGCCAAGGCGATCTCCCCGATGCGGGCGGAGGCCAGACCATCCACCTCCAGGACATCGGGCGCCGTCACGGTGACGGTCACGTCCGGGCCGGCCAGGGCGGTCTCCAGGCGGCCGGCGTCGGGGGTGCGCACCATCACCCGGTTGGAGGACGCCGAGCGGATGAGCTCGGAAGTGGGGCTGTCGGCCAGCAGGCGGCCGCGGCCGATGACGATGAGATGGTCGGCCGTTACGGCCATCTCGCTCATGAGATGCGAGGAGACGAACACCGTGCAGCCCTGGGACGCCTTGTACTTGAGCAGGTCCCGGACCCAACGGACCCCTTCGGGATCGAGACCATTGACCGGCTCGTCCAGCACCAACACAGACGGATCCCCGAGTAGAGCCGAGGCGATTCCCAGGCGCTGGCCCATGCCGAGGGAGAAACCCCCGGCCTGCTTGGAAGCCACGTCGTCCAGGCCGACCAGATTGATCATCTCATCGACGCGGGAAGTCGGAATGCCATGGGTGGCGGCCAGGACGCGCAGGTGGTTGCGGGCCGAGCGCGAGGTGTGCACCGCCTTGGCCTCCAGAAGAACCCCCACCTGGTGCAGAGGGTCGGGGTGTTCGGCGTAGGGGCGACCGTTGACGATCACCGTCCCCTCCGTGGGCCGGTCCAGGCCGACGATCATGCGCATGGTGGTCGACTTACCCGCCCCGTTGGGCCCTAGGAAGCCGGTGACCATGCCAGGGTGGACATCGAAGCTGAGGGAATCCACGGCCAGCTTTGCCCCGAAGCGCTTGCTGAGCTCTCTGATCTCGATCACGGGCGACCCGCCTTCCTGGAACCACGGACAGCCTACGAGGGTGCGGGGGCGAGGCCCGGGAGTACGCACGTGCGGACCGGCCGGCCCGGTGGAAGGCCGCCGGGGCCACGCACAGGCACATGACTTTTGAACACTTGCCCGTTTTATATTGCAGAGTGGTTACGGAACGAACGCTTTTTATTGGGGGCGGAGGCCGGCCATGAGCGAAACGTCTGAGGGCACCGGCTGGTGGATGGCCTCGGACGGTAAGTGGTACCCGCCCCATCTCCACCCCCACCTGCCTCCCCCTCCACCCGGCGAGCCCGGCGCCACCGGTTCAACCGCTCCACCGCCTGAGGGCGAACCCCTGGCCGCGCCTCCGCCGCATCCCGGATACCCGCCCGGCTACGGGCCACCGCCTGGCTACTGGCCACCGCCGGGGGGGCCGGCCCGGGCGTACTGGCCACCGCCCACTCCGCTCCGACCGCCCGCCCCGGCCCCCGGTTACGGAGGGCCGCCCTCCTACTGGCCGCCACCGATGCCGGCGCCTGCCGGCTGGGGCGGTCCACCTCTCCACGCCGGCCCGGTCGACCCAGTGATCCGCCTGCCCCTGGCTCCGTGGTGGAAGCGGCTGGTGGCCTTCATGATCGACGGCCTCATGCTGGGCCTCGGCCTGGCCATCTTGGGCGGCATCGTGGGGGCCGCCGTCGGCCGCAACGGCGGCTCCGCCTCAGGCAACGCCAGCACCAACCCGGTCTCCCCAGGGGCCCTGACCGCCGCCTTGGTGATCCTCTTCCTCCTCGCCTCCGTGCCCCTGTCCTTCTATTACGGCTTCACCAACGGCTCGAAGCGGGGCCAGACGGTGGGCAAGATGGCCATGGGAATAGCAGTGCGCGATTCGCGCACGGGACAGCCCATCGGCTTCTGGCGAGCCTTCGGTCGCTACTGGATCACGATGCTCTTCACCCTGATGCTCTACATCCCCTATGTCCTCGACTCGCTCAGTCCGCTGTGGGACGGCCGCCGGCAGTCCTGGCATGACAAGGTGGCGCACTCCGTGGTCATCGATCTGCGGCCCTAGCTCCGTCCGTTGAGCACGGAGGATCAGGCGGCCGGAGAGAGCCGGGCCGGAGCATTACCGGGCTGGTACCCCGATCCCTGGCGGGTGGCGCCACACCGGTGGTGGGACGGGCAGCGCTGGACCCCCATCCTGCGCGGTCCCTACGGGGAGGCGTGGCCCCTCTTTGCGCCGCTCCGACCGCCGGTTCCGGCGCCGGCGCCGTTCCGGACCAAGGGACCAGGCATCAAAGGCGGCGGAGTGGCTGCCGTGGGTGCGGCGGTGGGCTATGCCCTCAGCACGGTCGTGGCCATCACCTTTGCCGTGGCCTCCTCGGGACACCTGAGCCTCGGTGATCCCGGGCTCCTCCTGACCAGCCAGGTCGGGCTCTGGATCGGCTTCCTGGGTGCGGTGGTGGTGGCGTCGAGGAGAAACGGGACCTCCAGCCTGACCACCGACTACGGGCTGTCCTGGCCCCGACTGTCGGACCTCGGCCTCGGCGTGGTTGGCGGGGTGGCTGGACGGATGATCCCGACGGTGCTGGCCCTCCTGATCGCTCTGGCCGGGGGACTGAGCAGCTCCGCCTCTCGGCAGGCCCCGACCATCCTGGGCACCCAACCCCAGGGGGACTTCGGCTGGGCGGTGGTGGTGCTCCTGGCCGTGGTGGGAGCGCCGCTGGTCGAGGAGTTGCTGTTCCGGGGTCTCATCCAGGGCGCCTTCAGCCGACGAACCGGCGCCGTACCGGCCATCTTCATCACCGCCCTCATCTTCTCCTTCGCCCACATCTTCAACGAGGGCCCGGCGGCGCCACTCCTAATCTTCCCCTCCGGGCTGATCCTGGGTTACCTCCGCTACCGCACCGGTCGCCTGGCCGCCGGCATGCTCGCCCACGCCACCTTCAACGCCACGCTCTTCCTGATCCTGCTGATCCCGGTGCTGCGCTGAGCGAGTGTCCTTTGGGCCCAGTTAGCGTCCGGCCGTGGTGCCGAAGAAGGTCTCCCCCGCCCGGCCGGTAGGGATGCTGCTCGCCCCCGGGGCCGGCGCGGGATCCGACCAGCCGGCGCTGGTGGCCATCGACGGGGCCGTCACCGTCGCCGGCCTGACGGTGGAGCGGGTCGACTTCCCCTACCGGTTGGCGGGTCGCTTCCGCCCGGATCAACCGGCTGTTCTGGAGGAGACCATCCGGACCGCGGCCCGGTCCCTGGCCGACCGTCTCGGCGTGGACACCGGCGCCCTGTTGCTCGGCGGCCGGTCGATGGGCGGGCGCATCTGCTCGCAGGTAGTGGCCGGCGGGCTGCCGGCCGCCGGCCTGGTCCTCATCAGCTACCCGCTGCACCCGCCGGGACGCCCGGACAAGCTGCGCACCGCCCATTTCGTCGGCATAACCGTGCCCTGCCTGTTCATCTCAGGCACCCGGGACGCCTTCGCCACCCCCGAAGAATTGACGACCGCCACCGCTGCCATCCCCAAGCCGGTCACTCACGTGTGGATCGAAGGCGGGGATCACAGCCTGCGCCGGCGGGACGCGGCCGTGGCCGAGGCGGTGCTGGCCTGGCTCTGCTCCGCCTGGCCGTGAAAGACACCGCTCCCCCGAGCCTGGTATGTCGCTTCGCCTGGTGATCGGCTCGGCAGCGATTCGGGCCGGGATGGTCACCCGCCGGCCCCGGGCCCATGACGCCCAGCCCATGATCACCCAGGTCAACCGTCGCTGCCGAGCCGAGGGCCGGCCAGAAAGCCGGCGGTGATGAGAGCCCTGGAGAACTCCTTGGCGCTCTCGGCCGAGAGGAATTCGAACTCCACAGCCGGACTGAGCCGCACCCGCCTCGGCGAAGCCGCCCCCTCCGACTGCACCCGTCCCAACGCCCAGTCGGCGGCCACGGACCCGGAAGGGTCCAACAACAGCAGACGTCGGTTGGTCACCGCCGCGTTCCCGGTCAGCTTCCGGCCGGCCTCCAGGTCGGCGGTGACCCCGGGGAAGGTGGACACCAACCACTCCCCCGGGCCCAGCCAGCCTCCGGGCGGCAGGGCCACCGGCTCACGGGGCCCGGCCGGGGTGCGCCCCGCCGGACGCCCTCCGATCGGCCCAGGCGGGGACGCCGGCGCTCCCGGGATCGCATCCGGTGAGGGAGGCGGGGATGGCGCCGGCGCCTGGACCTCCGTGCCGGGCCGATCCTGAAGGATCCCGACCAGGTCATACAGACGGCTGCGGGGGTGGATCTGGCGCAGAACGGCCCGGCCGTTGTGGTCCTCGACCTCGAGATCAGCGGTCAGGACGCCGGCCTTGGCCCGGAACCGAGCGATGTCCGGATAAGACGAATTTATGGGTGTTTCGTCCCGGTGGACGAACAGGAGTCGCTCGGTGGTGGCGGCCAACAGACCTGAATGTCCCTCGAGGAAAGCCGTGGCGGCGCAGCGCACGGTCTCGCCCGGACGCAGGACATCGCCAAGATGATCCAATGCCTGACGGGCCCCGGCGGCGTAGCCGAGGCCGTAGTCATCGCCGGGTCGGCGTGGGTCAGGACTCATGCCGGGCCGAACCGGCACTCACAGATGGCGCATCGGCTCATGACCCCTTCCCAAGACAGGCGCAACCACGTAGGGTGGTTCCAGATCGGCGACAGTTCCGCAGAGCAATCTACTGTCGCCTCGGAGTTGAAAGAGACCGGGGCATGGGCTTCATCGGCGCTTATCTGGGACTGGCCGGTCGCCGGTTTCTGGCCGCCACCATGGCGGCCAGGCTGGGCGCCGTGGCCGCGGTGACGGTCCTGGCCGGCGCCGGGATCCTCGGATTCGGTGGTTCGGGCCCGTCCAACGACCAGATCGCCTTCCGGGCCGGCACCCCCAGCATCGTCCTCCCGGCCCAGTCCGGCTCGAACCACTCGGCTCCGCCGGGCGTGGCGGCCCCGGTCACCGCCGGCGCCCCCTCAGCCGCCTCGGCCGTGACCAGCCCTGCCTCCGCCGAGGGCGTTCTGGCCCTGGCCGGGTTGCCCAGAGCCACCCGGCCCCGCTCATCCACGTCGGACAACTCGGCCAGCCCCGTCAAATCCACCCCGCCGGCCAGTTCCGTGAGCTCCAATGGGACCTCCGGGGGCACCTTGACCGCCAGCGCAGGCCAGACCGCCTCGGGGCCGGTGGCCGATGGGGCTCCCTCGGGCGGATCGGGTGGCGCCAACCCGAGCCCTGCTCCCGCCCCGGCCCCGGCCCCGCCGACCGTGACCGCGGCGGCCCCGCCGACTGTGACCGCTGCGTCCGGCTCCACCTCCCCGGCCAGCTCCACCTCCCCGATCCCGGCCCCGACCTACTCGGGCAGCAACAGCGGGACCGGGACCGACGAAGGCGGCCATAGCGGTAACGGCGGCAACAGACACCATGGCGAAAATGGTGGCAATGCTGGCAAGGGCGACAACAAGGACTGACGTCGGGCTCACCTGAGCGATGATCCTGGCCGCCATCTTCGCCTGGCGCTCCGAGGACAAGCCTCCCGGGGACCCGGGCTTGGCGTACTCAGGTATCCCAGGACTCCACCCGACCTCTCGGACTCCCGCCGGGGTGGGTATCGGGGGTCTCAGGCCATTACAGCCCGCCGGCGGGGGTGCCGGGGGCGGGTGATGAACAGAACGAAGCTGACTAGCAGGGCGCCTGGGATAGCGGCTTTGGCCATCCACGGGTTAATCGACGCGTTGGTGGCCGAGTTCGGGCGGGGCCGGGATGCGGATGCCGGTACCTCCCCGGCCGTGCTGAGACCGGCGCCCGTCGGGCCAGTGGCCGCGGCTGGTTGCGTCGTCTGGTCGCTCGGGGCCGGGGCCGGCGGGTTCGAGGAGGCGGCGGAGGCGCTGGACGTCGTGGCCCGGACTGGGCTGGAGGCGGGGGCCAGGGGGCTGGAGACCGCGACCGTTGTTCTCGTAGCCGCGCCGGACGACAATACCGGGGCGGGCGCCTGGACCACCGGGGTCGGGGCGGGCGCCTGGACCGCCGGCGTGGACCTGGCTACGGGCGAGGTGCTCCTGACCACCGGTGCCGTCGAAGGGGTGGTGGTCCGGACCGGGGCGGGCGCCGCGGCCGGAGTGGGGGCCGGCAGGTCCATATAGTCCTCGGTCACCCACATGACCCCGCGTGAGTCGATCTGAACGGCCACACCGACCTGGTTGTAGGAGCTGTTCACCATATTGGCGTAGTGCTCAGGGCTGTTGGTGAAGGCCTGCTGAAGGTCGGCCACGTTAGGGCCCGCCCCGACGTTCTCACCCAGGACCCGCCAGTTGGAGGGGGCCGAGGCGGCCAGGTTGGGGTTGTGGGAGAGGGTCCCGACGCTTTCGAGATGGACGGTCCAGCCGGCGGCGATGGAGTCGAGGGCCGAGCTTTCGGAGAGAGCCCCCACCCCGACCTGAGCCCGCAGGGCATTGATGTCGGCTATGAACTGCTCGGCCGAGGAAGGCGAGGATGCGGCGAAGGCCGGCGTCGAGTCGACCAACATCCCCAATCCGCTCAATCCGACTAAGGCTGCTCCTGCGACGGCAAAACCGATTCGACTGGACATCTCGTCTGCTCCAAGGGGGTCGCCCACGCAGGCGGAAACCCGCCCCATTCGGCTGCCCGGCCGCCCTAGGTGCTGCACCCTTAGGCCCGTGACTTTGCGTCTCCCGGGTTTCCCCGGGGTTGCCCTTTCGTGGGATTGCTTTGTCTGTTCTGATTCTCGGAGCGCAGGTGGCAGAGCTTGAGCAGGATTGTCCCGCGGTCCACCCGGGTGTCTTCGCCCGGGCCAGGGCCTAGTCCAGGAAGGCCTTGACCGGGGCTCCGGTGAAGGCCTGAGATACCGTCCGCTCAGGCGGCCAGCAGGTCCCGGGCCTCGAACTCGGGGGAGGCGGCCCGGAGCTTCGCCATCGCCTTGCGCTCGATCTGGCGGACCCGCTCACCGGTGA
>DATLUK010000335.1:0-4301 GCA_035533195.1 Acidimicrobiales bacterium
GTGTCGATCTCGGCGTCGCGGGCGGTGACCATGATGATGGGCACGTTGGCCTGGGCCCGGATGCGGCGGCAGACCTCCAGTCCGGACATCTTGGGCAGCATCAGGTCGAGCAGGACCAGATCGGGTCGGGCGGCCTCGAACATGGTCATGGCCTCGGCTCCGTCCCGGGCGATGCGGACGGAAAACCCTTCCCGGGACAGACCGGCGCGCAGGGCTTCCACGTAGGACTCCTCGTCCTCCACCACCAGCACCGAGGCCTCCGGAGGACTCAAGCTCCTGTTCCTTTCCTGTCCGGCGCCGTGGGCCGACCGGTCAACTCCACCTTGGCACTCCCACCCGACGCCGTGGGCCGGCCGGTCAACTCCACCTTGGCACCTCCACGGCAAATTCGGATCCCTCGCCCTCCCTGGACTTCACCGTCACCCGGCCACCGTGGTTGATGGCGACATGCCTGACGATGGACAGGCCCAAGCCCGTGCCCCCGGTGTCCCGGCTGCGAGCCTGGTCCACGCGATAGAAGCGCTCGAAGATCCGTTGGTGGTCCCGGGCGGGGATGCCGATGCCCTGATCCTTGACCAGGAACACGACCGTGGCGTCGTCCACCTGTACCTCCAGGTCGACCGCCGAGCCGGCGTCGGAGTACTTGACGGCGTTATCGAGCAGGTTGGCCACCGCCGACACCAGCTGGCCCGGGTCCCCGTCCATGCCCGTTTGCGGCGGGACATGGCATCGCAGGGAGATGCCCCGCTCCTCGGCCGCAGACTGGATGCGGGCCACGGCCTCGGACGCGATCCGATCGATGGTCACCCTCCGGGTCTCGGATTGGGCGGCGCCCTCCACCCGGCTGAGGTCGAGCAGGTCGGCCACCAGCCCGGCGGCCCGCTCGGCCTCGGCGCCCATGCGCCCGGCCAGACGGCGGATGACATCGGGATCGTCCTCACCGGCCAGGGCTTCGGCCAGCGCCCCCAGGGCGCCGATCGGGGTACGCAACTCGTGGCTCACGTTGGCCACGAAGTCACGCCTCACCGCATCCAGGCGGTGGCGGTCACTTACGTCCTGCAGCACGACCACGGTGACCGGCTCGGTGTAGCCGAGGTCGGACACCCGGGTGGCCCGGACCTCGACCATGCGCGGCACCGGGCCCCGGAGTTCGAGGGTGGCGCGGCTGGTTCCCTCCCGACCCGCCTCCTCGGCGACCTGTCCCATGAGATGCGCCACCAGAGCCTGGTCGTGGCGAGCGTCGGAGAGCCCGGCGGCAGCCCGATTACTCAGCAGCTCGGTGCCGTCCGTACCGAGCACGACCACCCCCAGGGGCACGGCGTCGAGGGCCGCCTGCAGCAGGCCCAGGCGCTCAGCCAGCTCCTGTCCCCCCATGGCGTCGGCCACAGCGCTGGGCTGGCTCACGCCTGATCGGGGGCGAAGCAGATCCGATCGGGTCCACCTCATCGGGGCCGAACGGTAGGCGCGCCAGGCGAACTTCAGCCTGCCCGGGGATGAACGGGCGGTAAACCGGCGGGGAACGTTTTGCCGGCCGCCAGCGCCGGCGGGTCCCAACGACCCGGACGGCCGGACCCCTGACCATGCCGGCCCAAGGCGGCCCGAACCCCCAGAATGGGTGGGTGTACATCTCGGCCAAGGCCGACTACGCCCTGCGGGCCCTGGTGACCCTGGCCGGCTCGGACCAGCCCATGACCGCCGACGCCCTGGCCCGGTCCCAGGACCTGCCGGTCAATTTCCTGGAGAACATCCTCCTCCAGCTCCGCCGGGCCGACCTGGTCGGAAACCAGAGGGGTCCCGACGCCGGCTACCGGCTGCGCCGGCCGGCCTCGGACATCACCGCCGCCGACGTGATGAGGGCAGTGGACGGCCCGCTGGCCGAAGTCAGGGGCCTGCGCCCCGAAGCCACCTCCTACCCTCCCGGAACCGCCGCTCTCCAGGATCTCTGGGTGGCCCTGCGGGCCAGCATCCGCTCGGTGCTCGAGTCGGTCACCATCGACGCACTGGCCACCGGCCGCCTGCCCCGGAAGGTCCGCACCATGCTGGCCGACCCGGACGCCTGGTCCTCCCGCTGACCGGCCGGGAGGTCAGCCCGGGATATACCCCTCCAGCGCGAACGGGTTGAGGATCTGGCGGTGCCACAGGCCCCCGCGCTCCACCTCGGTCAGGCGGGCCTGCTCGGCCACCTCCTCCCACGCCTGGTTGATGTTGGACAGCTGCTCTTCGACTAGACCCCGGGCCTCCCCGGCGGAGAGGTGATAAACGTCGTGGCACTTGACGGCGCCGGCCACTTGGGCCAGGCGGAACCCGTCCCGCCCGATGGCCATGGCCTGAGCCGCCTCGCCTCCCGAGCGCGTCTGGGGGGTCAGGTCATAGGCCGGGGTCAGGGTCAGCACCGATCCGTCCCAGAAGGCGCCGTGATTCTTGGCGTGGTCGTCGGTGTTGCCCACCAGGATGTTGAAAATGATGCGGGCAAACAACTCCCGAAGGGTCCTGTCGGGATTACTGAAACGAGCTCGGATGGCATCAGCCAAAGCCGGGTAGGTGGCGTAACGACCGGCCATCTCCTCCAGGCCGAGGATGGTCAGGGCCGAGACCATGAGGCGGCGCCGGCCCCCTCCGGGTCGGTCGAAGCGTTCGACCAACAGCACGTCCTTGCCCAGGACCGACACCAGCTCCGCGCCGGGGACGTCCAGACCCACCCGGCGGGCCAGCTCGATGGCCACGAACTCGGCTTTGACCACCGGGTAGGGGTCGGAGTTGGAAGAGAACTTGGCGATCAGATGGCGTCCATCGTCTTCGAGCAGCGCCTTGGGTCGGGCCCCTCCGACCGAGGAAGCGTGGAGAAGGGCCAGGTCGAGCGCGGCCGGCAGCGTCTGGCCAGCCTCGACCGCTCCCGCCGCCGTCAACAGGTCCTCGAGACGGGCTGGGGAGGCCCGTGGGGTGTACTCGGTGGCGCCGGCCTGGAAGTCCAGGGCCCCGATCCGATCCGAGCCGGAACGGGTCAGGTAGTCGAGAACCCCGGCCTCCCCGCCCGCTGAGGCGTCGAGGCCCAGGCCGTATTCGATCACCCGCCTACCCCATGCGTCGGGGCCGGCGTCTCGGATGGGGCCGGCCAGCTCCCCGGCCGGATAGACGGGACCGGGCCCCAGGGGCAGGTCGGGCAGGAACACGGCTATGGCGTCATCCCGCTCCAGGTAGCTGCGGCCATAGGTGAAGGCGACCCTGTCGCCCGAAGGGTCGAGGCGGCCGGCTACGACCGGCTCCGTGGCCGCGGGCAGCCAGATCCAGACGAAGACCGGACCGGCCTCAGAACTCATCGTCGATCTTCACCGGCGCCCGGACGGCCTGGGGCAGGAGGGCGAGGCGATCGGCGATGTGGCGGGCCTCCATCCGGCGGTGGTCGGGTTCAGGGGAGAACAGGGTCACCCCGGTGAGCACCGCCGCCTCCAGGGCGAGGCCCAATCCGACGGTCGGGTCGCCCCGCTCGATCTTCTGCACCGTCGGGGAGGACGTGCCCACCCGCTCGGCCAGCTCGGCCACCGTCCACCGGCGTTGGGTGCGGGCCAGGCGAATCTGGGATCCGAGGACCCGAGCGGCCTCCACCGTTAGGGGGGAGAACGAAAAGGTCCTCTTCATGGAAAGACAAGTATAGATGCTCGAAGACAGTCTTAGCATAAGTTTATAGAGCCCACACCGGGCCAGTACCCCCTCACGGCCCGTGACCGGGACGGGGCTCGGACGCCGCCACTACCGTCCCCGTCATGGAACTGCAGGAGGCGCTCCGCACGACCGGGGCGGTCAGGGACTTCACCGACCAGCCCGTCCCCGATGAGACGGTGTGGCGGCTCCTGGACACGGCCCGCTTCGCCCCTTCGGGGGGCAACCGCCAGGGCTGGCGGGTGGTGGTGGTCAAGGACCCGGTCGTGCGGGCCCGCCTGCGGGACCTTTACCTGCCCGCCTGGTACGAGTACCTGGCCATCTCCTCGGCCGGGCTGGTCCCCTGGGCTCCGGTGACCGACAGAAAGGCGGAGGCCGAGGCCGCCCGGCGCGCCCCTCAGGTGGCGGAGGCGGCGGGGGAGGGAGAGGGCGGATTCGCCGAGAAGTTGGACAAGGTTCCGGTCCTGCTCGTGCTCCTGGCCGACTTCCGGGCCCTGGCCGCCGTGGACCGGGACTTCGACCGCTACACCCTGGTCGGGGGGGCGTCCATCTACCCCTTCGCCTGGAGCCTGCTGCTGGCGGCCCGGGACGAGGGCCTGGGCGGCGTGTTCACCACCATGGCGGTGCGGGCCGAGCCGGAGGTC
>DATLUK010000336.1:0-2607 GCA_035533195.1 Acidimicrobiales bacterium
CAACTCGTCATCGAGATCTTCGGGCTCTTCCGGGTCCTCGTCTTCCGCCTCTTCGGCGTCATCCTCGAGGTCGTCGGCCATGCGGTATACGTCCCTCCGGGTCGTGGTGCGGGCGGAGCATATACGTAGCCGCGCGGCACCCTTACCGCTATCGGGATCAGAAGCCGGATGGCGCCGGGTTAGACCTTGTCCAGCTGCCGGCGGGCCTCGGCCCGGCGCTCGGATTCGAGGCGCTCAAGGGCCACCTCGGAATGATCCACGTAACCCATCGCCCCGGCCAGGGCCCGATGACCGGCCTGCTCGGCGATGAGGCGATGCATCTCCTGCACCACCGCCCGGTAGCCGGGGTGCCCCTGAGGCCCGGACCGGAGCTCGAGGACGTGCATGGCCTCCCGGGCGTTCATCTGCATGACGTAGCGGACCCGGTAGCCGAGGGCGATGGAGTAGGAGGCCTGCTCGGGAAAGTCATCGGCCAGGTCGGCGTAAAGATCGGCCGAACGGTCCATGGACTGGCGGTAGGCCTCCTCCGCCTCCTCCCCGGCGTCGGAAACCTCGGCGGGCACGGCATAGCCGTGGTCGGGGCCGAGGGACTGCCAGTCGATGGTCAGCAGCCGATGGCGCTGCAGGTCCCGGAAGGCCCCGTAATCGGACAGGACGTCGAAGCGGTAGTCGGTGCGCTCCAGGGCCCGGCCCGGGCGGTGGCGGCGGTTCGCCCTCTGACCGACGTAGGTCGCCACCAGCCGCCGGCGCTCCTCGGCGCTCATGCGGGCCACCCGCTCGGCCAGCTTGTCCTCGGGCAGGTCGGAGAAGGCATAGAGCATGGCGGATAGGACCTTCTCCTCCCCCTCCGGATCGTGGCCGACGAGGCTGACCAAGGGCCGCTCGGACTGGTCTTCGGTGACGAGGAGCTCATCGGCCAGGGCCTGCATGGCCTCCCGGTTATCCTCGATGTAGCGGCTCCAGGCCACCCCCCGGTCGTCCACGTCCACCCGGCGGACGAAGGACGGGATCACCTTGCGCAGCTCTTCGAGCATCATGTCGGCGTAATCCCGGGCCTCGGGCAAGGAGTGGGCGCGCATCCGGATGAGCAGCTGCTCGTAGCCCTGCCCGGTGCCGTAAATGCCGAGGTTGGACAGGGAGGCCGCCGGCAGCAGTCCCCGCACCGCATCCAGGGCCTTGGCCCGGATGGCCTGGCGGTGGACGAAGTCGGAATCGCCCGGCTGGCGGGGGAAGGCCTCGGCGAAGTGCGAGTGCATGAGCGGAAGAAGCTCGGCATAGGAGTCGAACATCCTGTCCATCTCGCCCACGTAACGGGCGCCGAGGGGCGAGTCGAGAATGGCGGGGTCCCGGAAGTAGCGGTAGCGGCCGTTCTCCAGGCGGGTGTCGTAGCCCACATACCGGGTGGATTTCTCCATGTAGGACATGAGCCGGCCCCGCTCTAGGATCTTGGTGAGCAGGTTGGAGGCCTCCTCACAGGCCAGGTGGACGCCTCCCAGCTGGGCCACCGAGTCGTCCCCGTACTCGTAGAAGACCCGGGCGTAGAGCTGTTCGGCCCGGGCCAGGCCAACGGTGGCATCCACGGAGTGGTCCCCGCTGATGTCCAGGTCGCCCACGAACTCGTCCAAGAAGAGCCTCCGCAGGCTCTTGGCCGACCGGGAGTAGCGGGCGAAAAGGGCGCCCTTCACCACCTCGGGCAGATTGACCAGGGCGAAGACGGGACGATCGAGGTTGGTGAAGTACCTCCGCAGTACGTCGGCTTCGTCAGGCGAGAAGTTCTCGACCACATAGGGATGCATGCCGGGCTCACAGTACGCCCGACGGGCCCGGCGTCCGTGGACCGTTTACAGCTCGTGGCGCAGGACGATCTTGCCCAGTTGGGCGCCGGCTTCGAGCTTCTGCAGGGCCACCGGCAGTGAGCCCAGGCCGTCGATGACCTCGTCCACGGCCACAGGCAGCCCGGCCCCCACCAGGGCTGTGACCTGGTCGAACTCGGCGTAGGAGCCCATGGTCGAACCGATGATCTCGTGCTGTTTGAAGAACAGCCTGGGCAGGGAGAGCTCCACTTTCGATCCGGCTGTACCACCGCAGGTGACCAGACGACCGCCGGGTGCGAGGGCACGCAGGGAGCGCTCCCAGGTGGCGGCGCCGACGTTTTCGAACACGACGTCCGCTTTCACCGGAAAGTCCGCTTCGGAGTCGAAGGCCCCCTCGGCCCCCAGGGTCAGGGCCCGGGCCCGCTTGGCTCCGTCCCGGGAGGTGGCGAAGACCCGGGCGCCCATGGCAACCCCCAGGGCCAGGCCGGCGGAGGAGACGCCCCCGCCGATACCGACCACGATCATGGTCTCCCCGGCCCGGAGGCGGGCCCGGCGCAGCATCCGCCAGGCCGTCAGGGTGCAGAGCGGATAGGCGGCCAGATCCTCCCAGCTCCGCCCGGCCGGGCGGAGCGCCACGTTGGCCGCCGGCAGTACCACCGCCTCGGCGTGGGCGCCCCAGCGGTGCTCCCCGAGGATGGCGAAGTGCGGGCAGAGCGGGGACTCCCCGGACAGACAGACCGGGCAGGCCCGGCAGGACACGGCCGGGTTGATGACCACCTCGTCCCCCACGGCC
>DATLUK010000337.1:0-7543 GCA_035533195.1 Acidimicrobiales bacterium
GCGACGGCGGTGAGCCGTTGTATCTGGGCCGCAAGGTGCGGGACTGGACCACGGCCCAGCGCCGGGCCATCACCGTGCGGGATAGGGGCCGGTGTCGCTTCCCCGGTTGTGCCCGGGGCATCACTGACATCCACCATGTGCGGCCCTGGGAAGAGGGCGGGAGCACCGATGTGGCCAATGGGGCCTTGCTATGCGGTCGGCATCACTCTCTTGTGCACCAGGGCTATCGGGCGGAGGGTGACGCCAATCACGAGTTGATCTTCCACCGCCCCAACGGCTCGGTGCTGGCCACGACCACTCCGCCGGCGTCCCGGCCGTCTTTGTTCCGGGCGGCGGCGTGAGGATGGCCTGGCCGCACTTCTGGCCGGGGGCCGCCCACCGCTCTCGGGGTCCACATCCTTGGACTCGAGCCCGGCGCGGCAGTGTCCTGCTGCCACGTGGATCGGTCAGTACGGTGCGGTCAGGTCGGGGAACATGGGGAAGTGCCGGACATTGCGGGTCAGCAACCGGGACCGGCTGTGGACGGCGGTGGCGGCAATGGCGAGGTCAGCGCTGTCGATGTTGTGATGACTGGGGAGCCATCGGCGCCCAAGTTCGCCGGCTTTCTCGGCCACCTCGGCGTCGACCGGGTGCCACACGAGAGTCAAAAGCAAGGTGCGGGTGTCGTCCTCCTCACCTGGCCGCATCCCGGCCAGGATCTCCAAGCGGGTGATCTCACTGGCGTGGAGCGGTGCGGCGGCACGCTCCTGTTCGAGGAGGCCGGCGGCGCGCTGGTCACCTCGGAGGTAGTCGACCAGCACCGAGGTATCGACCAGGGCGGTCATGAGGAGGGCTCATTCCGGAGGCGGGATCCGGAGCGGAGCTGGTCCGCCCAGCCTCGTCCGTCGACATCGCGGTCCTTCCAGGAGCCGAACGCCCGGCGCATGGCCAACAAGTCGTCCTCCTGGCTGCGCTCGCTGCCGTACACGGTATTGACCGCGTCCCGGATCAGGGCGGAGATCGATCGGCCCGTCCGTGCGGCCACGACGTCGAGGACCCGGCGTTCCTCGCTGGTCAGCGATATCTGGGTACGCTGCATGATGTAATATTACATCAGATAGACAGGCCCCGCAGAGCTAGTGAGGGGGACTATTGAGCATTGCCTTGGCCCGAGCGACGACCAGGCGACCGGTGGGACCATCCGGGTCGATGATCGCACCGCTGGCCGCCAGGTGGCCCAGTTGCTCGATGATGTCGGTGATGACCTCGATCCCGGCCCTGTAGCCCCAGCTGCGGGCCTCAGCCACGAGGTCGTCCGGACTGATGATCTCAATGTTCACCATGTGGTTCACGCTCATGGCAGCCCGGCTGCGCAGGTCGGGCCACAGCACCGTCGGTACCGTGTCGTACAGGGGAGCCAGGCTCACCCACTCGGGGGCGTAGTGAAGCAAGGCGAGGTTCTTGCCATGGGCGTCGGCGTTGCCGACCACCACGGTGAAGGCCACCACCTGCAAGAGCTTGGCCAGCTGGGCACCGGAGTCCGCCGCGTAGCGACCCAGCAGCTCGGCCGCTTCCCGTAACGAGGGCCCGCCGGCGTCTTGGTACTTGCCCCTCCCGGCCTGGGTCCGAGGGTCCCGGCCCAGGGCCTGACAGAGATCCTCCTGGTGGATCCGTCGAATCGAGCCATCCTGAGCCCGCTCCCGGTCGAAGCGGTCCACGATCAGGCAGGGCCCGCCGGCTATCTGCTCGACGACCGGGTCGATCGTGGTGAGCCCCACGGCCCGGGCCAGCCGCAGCGCATCGGCCTCGGCTTCAATCAGTCCCGGGAAGCGGGGGTGGTCGCGCTTGAGGATATGGGTGGTGGGGTGTCCGTGCACCGGACGGCCCCATCCCCCGTCGTCCATCTTGACCAAGAGAAGCTTGTCCTGGATGCCGGCCAGGGACAACTCACTGTCCTCGTGGATGGCCAGGGGGTTCTCCGGCAGCCCGGCTACCTCCTCGGCCAGGGTGTCGGCCGTGTAGGGCTCGACCGACCACCTCCGGGGCTCGGGCTCCTCGGCTGAGATGACCAGTGCCCCGGCGACGTCGCGGCCGTAGGCCGCGAGCAGGTCGAAGGTGTAGGTGACCGGCAGGTTCCGCCGCTCGGCCAGCCCTTGGCGGGTCTGGGCCTCGGGGAGCAACCCGTCGCAGAAGACCGATGCCGGCTGGCGTCGGGTGGATAGCGGAAGGGAACAGGACAGCACCGGGGCATTGCCCGGCCAGCGCTCGGCCGCATCGGGCGTATAGCGGCAGTAGATCTCCCAGGGCTGCCGGGCGGTCAGCTCGGCAGCCAGGATCCCGTCGAACCAGACCCCGAGGGCCCTGGGTCGACGCTCCCTAGCCATGGCCCCGGTGCACCACGATCATCTCGGCGCCGAGGGCCCGCACGGCCTCGATCAGGCGTTCGACCATCTGGGTGGCGTGGCCCGCCTCCAGGCGGGCCAGGTAGGTCCGCTCGATCCCGGTTGTGGCGGCCAGTTCCGCCTGGGTCAAGCCCTCTACTTCCCTGAGCCCGGCGATTGCCCGACCGAAATCCTGGCCACTCCTGACGATCCACCTCCGTGCCACCGGACCCCCTCGCTCTCTGTGCTGTTATCTATACAGTAGCCGCCGGGGGAGCATATGTGGGAATTTACATACATAACCGGGTTCGATACCCGATGTGTGAATTTTCCCACCAACGCCGCCGACCGGTTGCCGTGGCTAACGACGCGAGGGGGAAGGATCAGGGTGCCGAGATGGCCTTCGACCAGGCGAGCCCCGGAAACCCGGCGAAGTCGGAGTCGGCGCTGACGTTCTCGAGGCCGTTCGAGACAAGGGGCGGCGGGGTGACCACGAGGCGCTCGGTCTGCTCGGTGGTTGGCGCAGTAGCCCCGACGGCGGAGCTCGAGGGGGTACCCTCAGTCACATGGCCCTCCGGTGGGCGATGGTGGACCCGAGCCGCTGGCGGGGTGCGTGGTGGGGTTGGCGGGCGCACCGAGCCGCACGGCGCGCCCTGCTCGTCCCCGGACTCGGGTTCTGCTTACCGTCGGCGCCCCGCCTCCCGGGGAGCGCCGGTCGGGGAGTGGAATGGGCCCTACGGCGCGGCGGGGCTACCTGTCTCGAGCGGGCATTGGTGCGCCAGGCTTGGTCCTCGAGCGGAGCACCCGGTCCCGATGTGGTGATCGGCGTACGCCGGAGTGATGGTCGGGTGATGGCTCACGCCTGGTTGGAAGGCGACCCTATCGGGCCACTTGGATTCATGGAGTTGACCCGACTGAGCCCCGGTCGTGAGCGACCCGGGGTCGATGGGTCCGGGATGCACGCCCCGCCTACCGCGGCTCCGGTCGCGTCGGGACCAGCCGGCCCGAGCCGTCCTTGAGCCGGCGCAAGGGGCGTAGCGGCCTGGTCAGGTAGGTCAGGTAGAGCCAGGCCGAGGTCGGCCGGCGGTAGATGGCGGCCAGCGACTCCATCGGGGGGAAGGCCCGGGCCATGGACCAGCCCGTGGCGCGAGTCGGGCCGGCCAGGGCGGCGGCCAGGAGGGCATTGCCGTACTCGGAGTGCCGGGTCCGGGACAGCCCCTGGGGGGCCCAACGGGCCAGCAGTCGGGCTCGGGCTGGTCCCGGCGGCGGCGGGGGTCGGTCGAGGAGGCCCCGGCTCCGGGCCACGCCCAGGCCGTAGGCGAGGGTGGCCCCGAGACCACTCTCTCGGGCCAGGACCAGGACCCGGGGCCCGCCCCAGAGGTTCCACGCCTGGGCCAGGCGCTCCAGGGTCCAGTCGGTCCCCATGCCGTGCTGGGCCCAGTGGGCCGCCAGCGCCACGGTGGCGAGGGTTCCGTCGAGCACTCGGTAGGTGCCTCCCCCGGGCGCCTCGACCAGCTCGGTGTGGGCCCAAACGGTCCCTTCGTCCAGTCCGTAGAGCAGCGGGTCGGCGGCATGCCAGTGCAGGTCGACCAGGCTGAGGCCAACTCCCGCCCGCCGGGCCACCAGGCACAGCTCTTTCTCCTCCCGCTGGCGACGGCCCCGGGGGGCGGGCAGGGTGGGCTCCCATCCCGCCCTCGCCAGGGCAGCCACGGCCCGGCCCACGTCCCCTCCGCGTACCAGTAGGTCGTTGTCGGCCACCCGCCGGGTGGAGATGGGAACTCCGAGGCGGCGCATGAGGGTGACGCCCTTGAGGACCACGTGGTCGACCCCGGCGTCCTGGAGGGCCTGACTGGCCCGGGCCAGCTCGGCCTCGATGGCCAGGTTGTGGGCCACGACGCCGGCTTGGCTCGGGGACCCCGGGCTGGTCATCGGTTGGGCGCGGCCTCGACCAGGCCGGCGGCCAGGAGCTCGTCCACCAGCCGGTCGAAGTCGGTGGCCAGGATGGCGGGCTCCACCTCGTAGTCGGCCATCAGGGCGGCCAGAACCTGCTCTCGGTCCGACCCGGCGGCCAGCAGCTGGAGCATCCGGGTACCGATCGGGTCGAGCTGGAAGTACTCCCCGACGCCGAGGTGGAGCAGGACGGCCTCGCCCTCCAACACCTCGTAGGCCACGTGGGCCGGTACCCGCAGCGGCCCGGCGCTCACCTAGGTGGGGTTGCTTCCGGCATTCTGCGACTCGGCCCCGGACCCGGTGGCGCCGAGCGTCAACTCCTCCAGGCGCCCCAGTCGGCTCAAGCGGGGGCTCTGGTAGGCGGCCTTGGCTCCCGGGCCAGATGCGGACGCTCCGGTGTCGGGGGAGGTAGGCACGCTGGGCGGGGCCACGCTGAGATCCTACGACCCCGCTCGGCTTCGGGGTAGGGCGCCCAGGGCGGCGGCGGACTGGGACAGCTGGGTCAGGGCCACTGCCTGAGTCCAGCGCAGCGCGGCCCCGGCGGTGGGCCAGCCCGGGCGGAAGGCGGCACCCAGGGCTCCGGGCAGCTCCCGGGCCCAGGTCGTCTCGGCGGCGCTCGGCCAGCCCCCCTTGTCCTGGCGGCGCAGGATCGGTCCGGGCAGATCCTCGGCCAGCCCGGCGCGCAGGAGCCGCTTGGTCCCCGGCCCGATCAGCTCCCCGGGGTGACAGGACAGGGCCAGCTCGATGACCTCCCGACCGGCAAAGGGGGCGGCCCGGCGCACCCCCAGGGCGGTGGTGGCCTCCCAGTTCATGGCCAGCCAGCCGTCCAGCTCCAACACGGCGGCGGTGAAGGCCCGGGGCCGGCGGTCCCCGGCCAGGGCCCGGCGGCGGCGGTGCCACCACTCCTGGTACTCGTCGCGCACAGGGGCGCTCACCTCGGGGGGAAGCTCGGCCGACGCCGCCATGCGGGGGGCCCCGGCCAGGGAACGGAGGCGCCACTTCCACCACCGCAGCACGTCCCGGGGCCCGGAGGGGAGGCTCCGGTGGCGCAGGCCCGGGAGCCTCGTGTGGGTGATCCAGTCCGGCATGGTGAAGTTGAGGGAGCCGACCATCTCATCGGCGGACTCGCCTCCGAAAAGGACCGCCACCGCCTCCTCGGCCATGATCTCGGGCAGGGCCCGCAGGGCTGGGTGCAGGATGGGAAAGCCCACGTCGGGCATCCCGCCCAGGTGGGACAGGGCCCACTCGGGGGTGTAGTCGACCCGGTGGCAGCGGACCAGGTGGGAGCGCTGCTCGACCAGGTCCAAGAAGCCGATCTCCCGCAGGCGGGCGGGCTCCGAGGGCGGGACCAGGCTGAAGGCGGACACCCCCCGGCCCAGCACGCCGGCGGCCAGGATGGCCAGGGCCGAGGAGTCCACGCCCCCGCTCAGGGTGAGGAGGTTGGCCCCCTCGGCCAGGTGACGCTCGAGGTAGGCGAGGAGGAGCTCGCGCAGGCGGGTGGCGTGGTCGGCCAATCGTTCCGCCGTCGAGGGGGCCAGGACCGCCGGGCGGGGGTCCCAGTGCCGGGCCAGGCGCGGGGGGTGGTCGGGGCCGAGGACGGCGTGGTGGCCGAAGGGCACTACGGCCACGTCGGTCAGGAAGCTGCGGTTGTCCGGGAACAGGGGAAGTCCGGCGTACCACACGGCATGGACCAGGAGGTCGAGGGACGACGCCTCCACCGTGAGACGGGGTATATCTCCCAGCCGGGTGGAGATGGTCACACTTCCTCCCCCGCAGCGCACATACAGCGGAGCCAGCCCGCCTCCTGGGCGCACCGCCAACGCCCGCCCGTCCTCTGACACCGCTACGAATCCGGTGTCGGCCAGCCGGCTCAGGGAGGCGGGACCGGCCAGGGCGGCCTCGCCCAGGCGCCGGCGCCATGCCGGGCCGGCTCCGGCCGCGGCCGTGTCGGCCCCCTCGAAGATCGCCACCTCGGGGGCGGCATCACCAGGAGGCTCGGCCCCACCGGGGAGGGGGTCCTCGGCCAGCACCCACCCGGCTACCCGGCGCCAGTGGCGATAGGTGCCCGCCGCTTGCACGCGTCCGGCCACGGCTTCGACGGCGGCGGGGTCGGCGTTCCAGTAGGCGAAGACGTTGGCCTGGGGCGGCAGGGCCACCCGGATCAGGCCGGTACGGCGGCCGAGTCGGAGCCGGCCGCGGCTAGGAGTGCCTCGGCCAGTCCCGGGCCCCGTCCCAGTCGCTCCGGCGGGGGCAGGACCAGCTCCACCACCGGCACCTGGTCGGCCAGGCGGGCCAGGTGGGCGAGACGGCGGCGCAGCACCCCGGCATCCCGCCAGGCCAGGGTGTAGCGGGCCCGGGTCAGGGCCACCAGAGCCTCGGCGCCTCGCAGGCGCCTGGCCTGTAGCCGGGGCCCGGGTCGGGGAAGGGCTATGGCCCCGAGCGGCAGGCTTCTGTCGCCTGGCGGGAAGCCGGCGGCGGTCCGGCCGTCGGCCGTGACCCGGCGCTGGTCCGGGGCGACGGCGTCGGCCAAGGCGGCCGCTCCCGGGCGGAGACGGATCTCGGTCGTGCCCGGGGCGCACCAGGGCCGATCGGCGTCCCAGTCGATCCGCAGGACGTCATCGGTGAGCAGGCCGGCTCCCTCCTCCCGGCACAGCCAGGCCGCCCCCGTCGACTTGCCGCTGCCCGACGGGCCGACCAGGGCCAGGGCCCGACCGTCGATGCTCACGGCGCTGGCGTGCAGGACACAGGCCCCCCCCAGCATGAGGGCCAGGCTGATCCCCGCGCCGATGGCCAACAACCCGAGCAGCTCCACGCCCTCTGCTCCCGCCTCCAGGGACGGGTCGGGCGCAATTGTGAGCCGGGACCGATCGGGGGAGAGGACCAGGTCAGCCCGGCCGGGGATCCGCAGGGTGACCGTTCCATCAACCTCGGACTCGGCCGCCGACGGCGCCGCTCCGGGTCCTCCGGCTAGGAGACGGCCGGCGGGGGGGTCCTCGGGGACCGGCCGGGCGGGTCCGCCCAAGATGGTCAGGTCGGGCGGGCCGAGCCGGTCCGGCGGGGCGCCGGGTAGGGCGAGGTCCGAGCGGACGCAGAGGCCGTGGAGGTGGTACCACCCCGGGCTCCCTGGGCGCGGTGGAGTCACGGGCTGAGGCTGGCGTTGATCCCCGAGGTCGTGGTCCCCGCCGTGACCGTCACCGCTAACGCGGATGTGTAGCTGGAGGCGCCGGTGGAGG
>DATLUK010000338.1:0-2874 GCA_035533195.1 Acidimicrobiales bacterium
ACGGTCCGTTGAAACCGGGGCCGAAGCCCTGGGCCAGCATGTCGTAAGCGGTGCGGGTGGTGGTGCCGACCGGATCGTTGCCCTCGTCCGAGGAGCCCAGCCTCAGACTGAAGAACGGCAGGATGATGGTGCCGATGACGATCAGCGCGATCACGGCGGGGACGGCAGGACGGCGTTGGACATACGACGCCCAACGGGGCCAGAAGCCGGTGGTGCCCGCACCCACGATTCGGGGACCGCTGGCGGCCAAATCGCGCTTCTGCTTACGGGACAGGATGCGGGGCCCGATGAAGCCGAGCATGGCCGGCAGCAGAGTGAGAGCGGAGATCATGGTCAGCAGCACGCCGATGGAGGCGGCCACGGCCAGGCCGTAGAGGAAGGTGACGCCCATGGCGAACATGCCCATCAGGGCGATGCAGACCACCATGCCGGCAAAGAGCACTGCTCTCCCCGACGTGTTCACTGCCCCGACAGCCGCCTCTTCAGTCGAACGCCCGGCAATCAAGCCCTGACGGTGGCGGGTGACGATGAACAGCGCGTAGTCCACTCCTACGCCAAGGCCGATGAGGATGACCAATTCCGGGGCGAACTGGGGCATGCCGAGGACGTGACTGAGCATGGTCACCAGTCCGATGGCCGTGCCCAGAGCCAGAAGGGCCGACAGCAGGGGTAGGGCCATGGCGAAGATGGAGCCGAAGAACAGCAGGAGGACGACGCCGGCCAGCAGGATGCCGAGTCCGCTGCCCCCAAAGCCGGGGCGGGTGGCCTCCGAAGCCAGCTGACCGGACACGGCCACCTTGAGCCCGGCCACGTCGGCCGAGGTGGCCGTCGAGACCATCTGGGTCGCCTCGGCCTGGGACAGTGACCGGGGATCCTTATCGAAAGTCAGGGTGGCGAAGGCCACCGTCTTGTCGGCGCTGACCTGTTGTGCTCCAAACGGTCCGAAGGGTGACACGACCCGGGTGGCGTTCGGAAGCAGGGCCAACTTGGCTAGGTCGGCGTTGATGGCCGCTTCCACCGATGGGCTGGTGATGGAAAGGCCGCCGGAAGTTTGGAACACCACCTGCTCGTTGTCCCCGGCCAGCTTGGGCGAGTTGGCCATGAGCAGCTTGAGGGCATGGGTGGACGGCGTGTCGGGGAGCTGGAAGTTGTCCGAGTACCTCGCACCGACGGCGTTGGAGATGAGGGAGACCACGATGAGCATGGCGAACCAGGCGGCCAGGACCAGGCGGCGGTGGCGGAAGCACCAGGTGGCGAGGGCTCTCATGACCTACGGAGGGTAGTGGGGCCCTGTCAGGCCCGGGGCAGGATAACCAGCTGGGTGTTGCGGAACAGGGCCATGGTGCGCCCGGTGGTCTCGTTGGTGACCACCGCGTCCCACACCACCGTGGTGCGGCCCACGTGCACGGGCCAAGCCCTGGCCGTGACCACCTCGCCCGCCTTGGCGCTGGAGAGGAAGTTGGTCTTGAGTTCGACAGTGGTGAAGCTCGAGCCCTCCGGGATGTGGGGGCCCATCCCGAAGGCGCAGATGATGTCGGCCATGCCGACCACGACCGGGGCGAAGAGGTAGCCGGTCCCGGCAATGAGGGTCTCGGTGACGGTCAGGCGGGCCTCGGAGCCCTCCTCGTCCACTCGGGTCATCTCCATGCCGAACAGCCCCGGCACCTTGTCCCGGCCGAACTCGTTGAGCGACCGCACCCGTTCGTCTGACATCAGGCGCTTCCCTCCCCGACCGGCGTCGATGCCGGCGCCGGCACCGGCGTCGGCGGCCCCAGGATGGCTGCCATCTGGGGGAGGGCCCAGCGAATTCCGGCCTGCCAGTAGGGCCAGCCGTGATAGCCCCCCTCGTACAGGTCGACCTGGGCCGGGATTCCGGCCTTCTCCAGAGCGGTCACAAAGGACTCGCTCATGGCCCGCACCCCCTGCTCCATGGCGTAGCCGTTGCCGTCGTCCTCGACGTCGCCCTCCGGGCCGCCCGGCGTACCGGTGCCCGAGGCGACGAAGAGCTCGAGGCCGGCCAGCGCCTCGACCAGATCGGTGGGGTTGTGGGCCCGCCACACCTCGGCGTCGGCCTCCTGGTCGCCCCACACCCGCTGATCCGGTGTGCCGTGCTCGGCATTCAACCGGGCGAAGAGCTCGCCCGTGCCCGGCGCACCCCACATGGTGTCGAGCACCCCGGAAAAGGACGCCGCCGCCGCATAGCGCCCGGGGTGGCGAGCGGCCAGGGACATGGCCCCGAAGCCGCCCATGGACAGACCGGCTATGGCCGAGGGCCCAGGGGCGATCCGATAGTGGGCGGCCAGGTACCGGGGCAGGACCTCGGCCACGTAGGTCTCCGCCTGCCAGCTGCCTTCGGCCCAGTCCGAGTACCAGGTGGCATCGGCGCGGCAGCCGGCGTCGGGCATGACCAGGAAGACGGGAAAGGCCGAGGCCAGCTCGACCACGTCGGTCGAATCCGCCCAGGAGGTGTAGGTGTCCCCCGCCCCGTGGAGCAGGTAGATGACGGGGAAGGCCAGGTCGGCCCGGGCCTCATAGTCCTCGGGGACGATCAGGTTGACCCGGCTGTCGGGCATCCTCACGCCCTCGGGCAGCGGGACTCGGATCTGCTGGAGCGGCACGCAATAGTCTGCCCGCCATGACCACATCGGCCGTGACCGCCCCGGAGGCGGGCCACCTCCCCACCCCGCAGCCGGGCGGCCCGACCGTCGACCTTGCGGACCTGGTCGACCTGGGGCGCTACCCGGTACTCGACCTCGACGGGTCGGTGGCCCAGGCGGGTCTGGTCGGCTGGCGGGCCCAGCTGGCCGCCACCGGGGCCTGTGAGCTGCCCGGCTTCCTCACCCCGGGCGGGGTGGAGGCCCTGGTGGCCGACGC
>DATLUK010000339.1:0-2619 GCA_035533195.1 Acidimicrobiales bacterium
TTGGAAAGGCCGCAGGCCGAGCACGGGACCCGCTTGGCCGCCGCCGCCCCTTCCGGTACTCCGAAGCCGTAGCGGGAGGGCAGGTCGATCTCGATCAACCGGGCCCCCCGCCCCTCGGCGAAGGCTCGGACGTAGGAACCGGATTCCTCGCTGTAGGCACCGATGCCGAGACCGAGGTAGAGCCCGTCGGCCTCATAGCCCTGGTCGAGGAGGATGTCCCAGAGGGCCAGTGAGTCCTTCCCCCCCGAGACGGCCACCAGCACCCGCTCCCCCGGCGCGATCATCTTGTGTTCCTCGATCGCCCGGCGGACCTGCTCGGTGCAGTGGTGCACGAAGCAGGTGGCGCAGAAGCCGGCGTTGTGGCGCCTGACCTCCATCACCGCCGGCTCCTTACACCTGCGGCACCTCACCCGGCGCCGCCGGAGATGACCGGACGGACCTCGATCAGATCGGCATCCTCGAGCATGGCGTCATCGGTGACCAGGGTGTCGCCCCGTATGACCAGCACCGACTCCCGGTTGAGATCGAGGTGTTGGAGCAGGGCGCCGACGCGGAGGGGGCCGGCCACGTCCACCTCTCGCCTCGGGTTGCGCAGCAGGACCTTCATGGCCCGACATTCTGCCGGTCGGACCTCATGGCCCGACATTCTGCCCGGGACCGGCCAGCCGGCGGCCGCCGGCTCGAACCGGAACGGGCTCAGCCCGGCGTCACGTGGTGGGTGATGACCACCGCCTGGCCCGGAGCCAGTTCCTGCGACCAGACGGGCACCGGCCCGCGGCGGGCCCGGGATCGCCGCCAGAGCCACGCCACCGCCCCCACGGCCAACCACGGGGTGTTGCCCCGGAGGCCCTGGCGCATGCCCCGGGCGACCAGCACGTCGAGCAGCTTGGACATCAGACTCTGCGCACCTCGACCACCGTCTTGTTCTTCCGGCCCCGGCGGCGGCCGAGCAGATAGGCCACTCCCACCACCACCACGACCAGGGCTCCGGCCAGAGCCAGGCCGCCCGGAGCCGCAGCCCGGGCGCCCTGATCGGCTTGCTGGCGGATCTGCTCGGCCTTGGCCTGGATGTCGTCCCTCGTGATGCGGGCCTCGGGCACGGTCAGCTCCCAGCCTTCCGGGTGGCACCGGAAACGATGGCTCTGGCGGCCAGGGCGATTACGACCAACCCGGTGGCCAGGGTGATCACGTAGGGAAGAGGTGAGAGGCCCCCCTGGAAGGTCGATCCGGTCTCGGTCTGCAGGAGACGCAGGACTCCGATCAGCAGTGCCACCAGGCCGACCGAGGTACATATCCCGCCCGCCACGCCATAGGCCATGAAGCGCAGCAGAGCCTTGAGCGGTTCTACCGCTTCCTGCTTGAAGTAGGCCACCACCATCTCCCACAGCTCGGTTACAAGCTGTGGGATACCTGCGTCCTGCTTCGGCTCGGGCACCGGCCCCCGCTCCCTGGGCCGTCAGGCCCCTTGGCATTGAGACGGCCGCAGTCGGCCGGGAACGAAGGTTCTATCGCCCCCTCAGGCGCCACGCAAACAGGTCGACGGCGCCCTCGGCCATCTCGGCTAGCAGTTCGAGGCGCCGGCGGCCGTCGGCTTCCAGGAGGCGCTGGCGGTCGGCCGGCCCGACCGGGACGACGGAGCACAGTTGCCAGGAGGCGACCACCGGATCGGGATTCAGGTCGAACACGGCCGGGGCCAGGACCGGGATCTCGGTGGGGCCGATGCCGAGCTCCACAGCCAAGGCCAGCGATCGGCGGACCAGACGCTCAGCCCTGCCCACCAGCTCGGGATCGGCCCAATCCTTGCCCTCGTCAGGCAGGGCCTGGACGAGGGCCACCGGATAAGGATCGTCAGGCAACCAGGTGATGACTCTTACGCGCCGGTCCCCTTTGGTGACCAGGGCCCAGCGGCCGTCGGGGAACTCGGCCTCGGCCACGATCCGGGCCACCGTGCCGACCCTGAACCGGCTGTCCCCACCGCCGACCTCGGGACCTCGCTCGATCAGGACCACACCGAACTCCCTCCCGGAGCGCAGACAGTCGCGTGTCAGCGCCCGGTAGCGGGGCTCGAAGACGTGCAGGGGCAAGGGCATCCCGGGGAAGAGCACAGTGCCGAGCGGGAACATGCCGATGGGGACCACGGGAGCCTCGCCCTGCTCCCCGGCACCACCCATGACCTGACGCTACCGCCGGCCCCGGCCCGATTCCCCCGCCGGCTCGGCCGGAGAGGCTGGTGGGGTAGCCTCGGGGATGCTCCATGCACTGGTGGCGGTGCTGGTCGGCCTGGCCATTTGCCAGTTTGCCAACCTGATAACGACCGTCTTTCTGCACCGGGCCCTGTCTCATCGGGCCCTTACCCTCTCCCCCGGGGTCACTTTCGCCTTCCGGGTGGTGATCTGGCTGTCGACCGGCATCCGGCCCCGGCAGTGGGTGGCCGTGCACCGGAAGCACCACGCCTTCACCGATGTCGAGGGCGACCCCCACTCCCCCGTCATCCTCGGCTACGCCAAGGTTCAGCTGGGCAACGTCGGGCTCTATCGCAAGGCGGCCAAGGACGAGACCCTGGTGGCCAAATACGCCCGGGACCTCCCGGCCGACCGCTGGGACCGCGTGCTGTTCGAC
>DATLUK010000340.1:0-2479 GCA_035533195.1 Acidimicrobiales bacterium
CCTCTACCAGCCCGACATGCCCGACCCCGACCTGGTGGTGCGGACCTCGGGGGAGTACCGCCTGTCCAACTTCCTGCTCTGGGAGGTGGCCTACAGCGAGATGGTCTTCACCGACGTGCTGTGGCCCGACTTCCGCCGGGAAGATCTCTTCGATGCCATCCGGGAGTACCAGAGCCGGCATCGCCGCTTCGGGGGGGTGCAGGAGAAGAAGCGGAGGGTCCGGAGGCGATGAGCCTCTACCGCGACCGGGGTGTGGTGCTGCGCACCATCCGGCTGGGCGAGGCTGACCGGATCGTCACCCTCATGACCGAGGCCCACGGAAAAGTGCGGGCCGTGGCCAAGGGCGTGCGCAAGACCAAGAGCCGCTTCGGAGCCCGGCTTGAGCCGCTCGGACACGTGGCCCTGCTGCTCTATCAGGGCCGAGAGCTCGACATCATCACCCAGGCCGAGTCCGTCGAGCACTTCAGGAGCGTGCGCGAGGACCTCGAGGCTGTGACCATGGCCACGGCCATGCTGGAGGCGGTGGACCAGGTGGCCCAGGAGCGGCAGGCCAACCCGCGCCTGTACGCCATGCTGGTCGGGGCCCTGCGGGCGCTGGCGTCCTCCCGCTCGACAATGGTGGTCCCCTCCTTCTTCTTGAAGCTCCTGGCCCTGGAGGGCTTCGAGCCCGTCCTCGACCAGTGCGCGTCATGCGGCGCCGACGCGGAGCTGGTCGCCTTCGACATCGACGAGGGCGGCGCACTCTGCCGGCAGTGCCGACGGGGCCCGTCCCTCAGTCCCGAGGCCCTGGAGCTCATGAGGAGGATCCTGGGCGGAGGCCTGTCCGGAGTTCTCTCCGAGCCGGACCCCGCCGGCGCCCACGACGTCTCGATCCTGGCGTCCCGGGCCATCGAGCATCACCTGGAGCGCCGGCTGCGCAGCCTGGGGGTCCTGGACCGGGCCTGAAACACCTCCGGGAGGCCGGAGACGGCCCGGTATCCTCCCCGGATGGCCCCGCCCGACGATCTTATGGAACGCGTCGTCAACCTGTGCAAGCGGCGCGGGTTCGTTTTCCCCTCCAGCGAGATCTACGGCGGTTTCCGGTCCACCTATGACTACGGGCCGTTGGGTTCGCTGATGCTCCGCAACGTCCGGGACGCCTGGTGGCGGTCCATGGTCCAGCTGCGTGACGACGTGGTGGGCATCGACGCCGCCATCCTCTCCAGCCCGAAGATCTGGGAGGCCTCGGGGCACGTGGCCACCTTCACCGACCCGCTGGTGGACTGCCGGAAGTGCCACGAGCGCTGGCGGGAGGACCAGATCGAAGGTGTGTGCCCGAACTGCGGGTCGACCGATCTGACCGAGGCCCGCGCCTTCAACCTGATGTTCAAGACCTATGTGGGCCCGGTCGAGGAGGACTCCAACGTCGCCTATCTCCGTCCCGAGACGGCCCAGGGGATGTTCGTCAACTTCCTCAACGTGCTGCAGACCTCCCGCAAGAAGCCGCCCTTCGGGATCGCTCAGGTGGGCAAGTCGTTCCGCAACGAGATCACCCCGGGCAACTTCGTGTTCCGCACCCGTGAGTTCGAACAGATGGAGATGGAGTACTTCGTCCCGCCCGGGGACGGGCCCAAGTGGTTCGAATACTGGTGCGAGGAGCGCATGGCCTGGTACACCGGCCTCGGGGTGCCGGCCGAGAAGCTGCGTCTGCGCCACCACGAGACGGATGAGCTGAGCCACTACTCCTCGGGCACGGCCGACATCGAGTACGCCTTTCCCTGGGGGTGGGGCGAACTCGAAGGCATAGCCCAGCGCACCGACTTCGACCTGCGCAAGCACGCCGAGCATTCCGGGGAGAAGCTCGAGTACTTCGACCAGGCGACCGGGGAGCGCTACGTTCCGCACGTGGTCGAGCCGGCGGCGGGGGCCACCCGGGCCATGATGATCTTCCTCTTATCCTCCTACCAGGAGGACACGGTCGGGGGCGAGGCCCGCACCGTCCTGCGCCTGCATCCCCGGCTGGCGCCGTTCAAGGTGGCCGTGCTCCCGCTGTCCAAGAAGGAGCCTCTGGTCGAGCTGTCCCGGTCCGTGCTCGGCCGGCTCCAGCCCTATTTCCAGTGCGACTATGACGAGACCCAGTCCATCGGGCGGCGCTACCGCCGCCAGGACGAGATCGGTACCCCGCTGGCCATAACGGTGGACTTCGACAGCCTGGAGGACTCGGCCGTGACCATCCGGGACCGGGACACCACCGAGCAGTCCCGGGTGCCGATCGAGGATCTGACCCACGAGGTCTTCCGCCGCCTCGGGCTCTGACCCGCCGGCCGTGACTCTGACCGGCCGCCATTAGGCTGACGGTCGGATCGTCCCCAGGAGAACCCGTCTTGCCCTACGCCTTCGCTTTCGACCACAAGCACCGCCGACCCCCGATGGCCATGAAGGATCTGCTGGGGGGCAAGGGGGCCAATCTGGCCGAGATGACCTCGGTACTGGGCCTTCC
>DATLUK010000341.1:0-6584 GCA_035533195.1 Acidimicrobiales bacterium
GGCCACCTGGCGGTAGAAGGCGCGGGCCTGCTCGACCTTGGCCGCCATGGTGGCCAACATGAATCGGATGGCCTGGAAGTCCCCGATGGCGTGGCCGAACTGGACCCGCTCCTGGACGTAGGCGATGCAATCCTCCACCGCCGCCCGGGCCAGGCCCACGGCCCGGGCGGCGGTGTGGACCCGGGCCACGTTGAGCCCGGCCTGGGTGGCGGCAAAGGCCGAGCGGGGCCCGCCTCCGCCCCCGTGGCCGGCTCCGCTCCCGCCTCCGCCGAGGAGGGCCGGGGCGGGAACCCGCAGGCCGTCGAACTCGAGATCCCATGTCAGGAAGCCGTGGTAGCCGATCTTGTCTATCGGTCGGCCGGTCAAACCGGGAGGGAAGGCGTCGCGTTCCTTCTCAATGACGATGGTGGCCAGACCGGCCGAGCGCCGCTCGCCTTCGGCCGGGTCGCGTAGGCGGCAGAGCAGCTGGATGAAGTCGGCCGCCTTGGCATTTCCGATCCAGCGCTTGCGCCCTGTGATGACCACGTCCTCGCCATCCGCCACCGCCCGGGTGGACACGTTGGCCAGGTCCGATCCGGCGTCGGGCTCGGACAGGGCCGCCGCCCCGATCCATTGGCCCCGGGCCGATAGACGCAGCAGCCTCTCCCGGTTAACGGCGTCCCCGATGTTGGTCCCCATGCCCTGGGCTCGGGCGATGATGCTGGCCACGCTCATCCAGGCCCGGGCCAGCTCCTCAGCGATCATGCAGTACTCGAACACGCCGAGTCCCATGCCCCCGTATTCAGCCGAGATGGTGATTCCGAAGTAGCCCTGCTCGCCCATGCGGTCGAGGAACGAGCGGGGTATCTCCTCCTTCTTTGGATCCAGCTCGTTGGCCAGGGGCAGGACCTCTTCCATGGCGAAGCGCCGGGCCTCGGCCTGTATCTCCAAGCGCGTCGGGGTGCTCCACGGATCGGGTAAGACGGGCGGGGTCGCCACCATGGCTTCGTTCACGAAGCCCCCTGACCGGCCCGGGCCACCAGGTTGGTGCGGCGGTAGTCGAGAACCAGTTCGCTCCGTTGGTTGTGGACCTCGGTGTGCCAGGTGACGATGCCTGTACCCGGCCGGCTGGCTGATTCCCTCCGGCTGAGCACGGTGGAGGTGGCGGTGATGGTGTCTCCCGGATGCACGGGGCGGTGGAAGGTGGCGTCGTCCAGACTGAGGAAAGGCCCACCGCCCTCGGACAGATCCTCCACCGAGAGGCCAACGGCGGCGCAGAGCACCAGCATCGGATTGACCACAACGTCCGGGTGACCGTGAGCAGCGGCGAAGTCGGCATTGAGGTGCATAGGGTTCCAGTTGCACGTGGCCGTGGTGAATGCGACGTTGTCAGAAGCGGTGATGGTCCGGCCCCAGTGGTGCACCAGTACCTGTCCGTCGCTGAACTCCTCGTACTGCCGTCCGTGGGCCACCAGCGGAAACGAACCAGGATCGAACTCGGCATCGACTTCGGCCACAGGGCCGACCTTAGGCGCGGTGATGACGCGTCTTCCGGCCCAGCCGACCTCGTCCCCCGGCCCGGGCCCGGGTCAGAAGTCGATGCCGGAGAGTTCGGGAATGGAGGCGAGGGAGCGGGATCTGGCCTCCAACCAGCGGTCCCTGTCGGATCCGGCTGCCGGGGCCGGCTCGACCACTTCCCTGGGCGACCAGGTGGCGGCCAACTCGTCCTCATCGGCCCAGGTGCCGACGGCCAGGCCGGCCATGAAGGCCGCCCCCAGGGTGGTGGCCTCCAGCACCGGGGAGACCTCGATGGGTCGCACGGTGGCATCGGCCAGGGCCCGGATGAAGGTGGTGTTGGCGCTCATCCCCCCGTCGACGCGCAGGGCGGGGATACCCAGCCCGCTGTCGGCTTCGGCCGCCTCCAGCAGGTCGGCGCCGCGGTGGGCGACCCCTTCGAGAACGGCCCGCACGACGTGGGCCCGGTTGGAGCCCCGGGTCAGGCCCAGCAGGGTGCCCCGGGCCCCGAAGTCCCATACAGGGGTCCCGATGCCGAGCAGGGCGGGCACGAACCACACGTCCCCTGTGTCCGGCACCGAAGCCGCCAGCGCATCGGACTCTTCGGCGGTGGCGATGATGCCCAGGTCGTCGCGCAACCATTCCACCGCCGAGCCGGCCGACAGCATGATCGCCTCCATGCCCCAGGAGATACGCCCGTTGCGACGCCAGGCGGCTATGGGAAAGGTGCCGGCCTGGCCGCGGTGGGAGAAGGCCGGACGCTCGGTTCCGGTGCAGACATCGAGCATGCCCCCGGTGCCGAAGGTGGCCTTGGCCAGGCCCGGGTGCGTGCAGCCCTGGCCTACCAGGGACGCCTGCTGGTCCCCGATCAGCCCGGCTATGGGCGGAGCCCCGTCCAGGGCGGTGGCCGGTCCGAAGGAGCCGGTGGAGTCAACCAGGGCCGGCATGGAGGCCGGGGATACCCGCAGGGCTTCCAGGACGGCGGCATCCCAGCCCCGTCCATCGGTCTGCATCAACCCGGTGGTGCCGGCGTTGCTGGGGTCGGTGATGTGCAGCGCCCCGTCCGAGAGCACCCAAGCGATCCAGCTGTCGACCGTGCCGAAGCACAGGTCGGCCTTCCGGTCCGGGTCGACCTGGTCGAGAATGTCGAGCAGCTTGGTGGCTGACATGTTTGGGGCGAAGCGCAGACCCTGTTCCCGCAGGACCAGACAGGCGCCCACGGTGCGCAGGTCCTGCCAGCCCTGACCGGGGGCGACGGGCCGACCCGTGTTCCGATCCCAGACGACGGTGGAGGCCCGCTGGTTGGCGATGCCGACCGCGTCCACCGGTCCGCCTTCTGACAACGAGCGGCGGGCCACTTCCAAGGCCGCCTCGGCCATCACTGTGGGGTCAAACTCGACCAGGCCGGGGGCCGGGGAGACCGGCAGCACCTGGCGGTGGTGCACATGGGTGACCGAGGCGTCGGGTCTGACCACCGCGGCGCGCACTCCACTGGTGCCGACGTCGACCACCAGGATGCTCATCGGCCTCGCTCCGTCCAGTGCACCGTGCCGTAGCCGCCGAGCACCGCCGCGCACACGCAGAGGGTGCCGATCATGGCCAGGCCTAGGACGAAGGCGGTGTCGAGATGACTGCCGGTAGCGAGCGCCACCACGATGGAACCGATGGCTATGACGAAGAAGGAATAGGTGGCCGCGCCGGCGCTATGGGACAGCTGCAGGTCACGGCTGGAGGCAGCCGCCACCGCCCCGCCGATGAGGAAGGCGGCCAGCAGCACGGCTATGGCCACCAGCCACAGGTTGGACTCCCTCCCGGTCACACCGCCCTTGACGACGCGGACGGTGACCATCGGCGGCACGGCCAGCACCAGGGTCACCAGCGCGGCCCGGCGCAGCACCCGTCGGTCCAAGAGGGCCGCGCTCGACCTCACGGCCACGCCGGCTCCGGCGCGAAAGACGACACCAGTCCCAACTTGCCGGGGTTGAGGATGCCCTTGGGGTCGAGGGCGGCCTTGACCGAGGCCAGGAGCGGATGGGCGTCGCCCAAGGAGGAGCGCAGGGCCCCGGCCCGCAGGAGGCCGATTCCGTGGTGGTGACTGACGGCCGCCCCGACGGAGACGACCTCGTCCATCACCGCCGACCAGGCCTGGCGGTAGTACTCGTCCCCCCAGGCCGGATCGGCGTCATCGGCCGGCCGGGCGGCAAAGGTGAAGTACAGGCAGGCGCCATCGGTGTAGGCGTGGGACTGGTGGGCGGTGGCGGCCATGGTCCCTTCGATGGCCTTGAGCCGATCGGTGACCCGCCGGTAGAGGTCGTCCAGCACGGCCCAGCGTCCGGCCATCTCCACCGTGTCCACCACGAAGCCCAGCGACACCAGGGCGCCGAGGGCCGACACGTCGTTGCGGTGCCCGAGCCAACGCTGGACCAGGGCGGCGTCCTCGGCGTGGCCACCACCGCTCCGGCACACCTCATCGACCACGGCCATGACGGCGTCGACCAGGCGGCGGTCGCCTTCGTCCAGGACGATCAGGACGGCCCGGCCGGCCACTTCGAAAGAGCGTTGCGATTCGGCGGCGTCGTAGAGGCGGAGCACGGCCGGGGTGGCGCCCCGGCGCATGATCAGCCGGCAGGCCTCCAGTCCCGCACCGAAGTCCTCGAACGACCAGGCCGACCTCGACTCGGCCGGAGGCAGGGGGTGAACTCTCAGGCTGGCCTCGGTTATGACGGCCAGCGTCCCCTCCGAGCCGACCAGCAGCTGGTTGAGGTCGGGTCCGGTGGCGCTGCGGGGCGCCCGGCCCCCGGTATGGACCACGGTGCCGTCGGCCAACACGGCCTCCAGGCCGAGGACCATGTCCTCGATCTTTCCATAGCGGGTCGAGTACTGCCCGGCCGAACGACAGGCCAGCCAGCCCCCTACCGTGGAGAGTTCCACCGATTGGGGCCAGTGGCCGAGGGTTACCCCGTAGTCGGCCCGCAACTCGGCCTCCAGCTCGTGGCCGAATGTGCCTGCTCCCACCCGTAGCAGCAGCGACGTGTCATCGACATCCCGGATTCCGCCCAGACCGCACAGGTCGAGCACCACCCCGCCCGCCACCGGGATGCTGCCGCCGCAGACCCCGCTGCGCCCGGCCGCCGGGGTGACCGGCACACCGGCAGCGTTACAGGCAGCCAGCACAGCCGAGACCTGCTCGGTGGAGGAGGGCCGCACGACGGCTCCGGCCCGGGCCGGCACCTGACCAGCGGCCGCCCAGCGCAAGGCGAGCGGCCACCAGTCCCGGCTCCACTCCGCCCGCTCCAAGGGGTCGGTGTCCACCGCCGCTCCGGTGGCCGCCAGCTGATCCAACAACCTGTCGGACAGGGCGCCGGCGCCGGCGCCGATACGCACCGGCCCGTCGGGATGGGCCAGGGGCACCGGGACGGTGCTGGGTCGGCTCATTCTGGGGACCTCACGCCGGGGACACCGCTCCGGCCCGGCGCTCTTCGTCCACCAGGGCCAGGAACCGTGCCGTCTCGGCCGCCGTCTCCGACTCGCTCCAGCCCAGCTCCGGGGCCACCAGGGCGGCCACGGTCGGCGCGGCGGCGGCAGTCGCCTCCCGGTCGAGGATGAGAGCCCGGGTCCGCCGGGAGAGGATGTCCTCCAGGGTCCGGGCCATCTCCGCCCGCACCGCCCACACCGCCTCGGCGGCCAGGTAGGGCAGGCCGGCCACCAGAGGTTCGCTCAGCTCGGGCCTCTCGGTCATGAGGGCCAGCACCTGCCAGGCATCGGTGCCGTGGCGGGACGCAAGGTGCTCGGCGGCCTCCTGGCCGGTGGTGCCGGCCAGGGTCGATGTGAGCGCGGCCGGGTCAACGGCGCCGTGGAGGCGCAGCCGTTTGGTCGGGCTGCGCCGGCGGCCGCCGCTCGAGCCGGCCTGGGAGCCGCCGCTCCAGCCGCCCACCGAGCCGCCTCCGGAGGACCGCAGCACCGACTGGGCGGCGTCCACGGCGTCAGCCGCCATTCGGCGGTACGTGGTGAGCTTTCCCCCGGTGACGGTCACCAGCCCGTCGGCCGAGGTGGTCACGGCGTGGCGGCGGGACAGATCGGCGGTGCGCTCCGTGGCGGCCGCCTTGATGAGCGGGCGCAGGCCGGCCCAGGAGCCGAGGATGTCCGACTCGCTGACCGGGGAGGAGACCGAGGCATTCACTGCATCGAGCAGATAGCGGATGTCCTCCCCCGTGCACTGGGGATCCTCCAGGCGGCCGGTGTAGTCGGTGTCGGTGGTTCCGACGTAGACCCGCTGGCCCCACGGCACCACGAAGACCGACCGGCGGTCCTTTGGCACCGGCAGCACCACGGCCACCTCGGTCGGCAGTTTCTCGTAGGGGAGGGTGATGTGGACGCCCTTGGCCGGCCGGATGGTGTCGGGGTACTTCCCCTCGGTCAGCTGCCTGACCTCATCGGACCAGACCCCGCCGGCGTTGACGACCACCCCGGCCCGGATCTCGAGCCCATCCGTTGGCGGGCCGCCGCCCAGGTCGGACGGTCCGAGGCGAACCCCACTCACCTGCCCGGAGCCGTCCCTCAGGACCCCGGCCATCGGGGCATGGTTGACGGCCACCCCGCCGTGGTCGAGCACGGCACTGCGGGCCAGGGTCAGGGTCAGACGGGCGTCATCGGCCCGGGCGTCCCAGTAGACGAAGCCGGCCACCAGCCGGTCGGTGCGCAGGGTGGGCACCATCCGGGAGGCCTCCTCCCGCCCGATGCGCCGGTGCCGCCGGCCTATCCGCAGGCCACCGATGACGTCGTAGCCCCACAGGCCGGTCGAATACACCTTGGCCACGCTCTTGTTGACCGCCCCGTCCCGGCCGAAGAGGGGGATGAGGAAGGGCAGCGGGCTGACCAGGTGGGGTGCGTTGGCCAGCAGGCGCTGGCGCTCGACCAGGGCCTCGTGGACCAGGCCGTAGTCCCGAGCCGAGAGCAGGTAGCGCAGGCCGCCGTGGACCAGCTTGGAGGACTTGGACGACGTCCCGACGGCAAAGTCACCCTTCTCCACCAGGGCCGCCTTCATCCCCCGGGCCGAGGCGTCGAGGAGAACCCCGGCCCCGGTTACACCC
>DATLUK010000342.1:0-5488 GCA_035533195.1 Acidimicrobiales bacterium
CCGTCCGATGGGGCAGATCCAGCTGCCGACGCAGGCGGCGCAGATCGCGCAGCAGTGTGAACATCAGCGGTCCACGCAGGCGTAGCAGAGCTCGAAGCTCTTGTTGATGAGTGGGAAGTCGGGCAGCAGGCTCCCGGCCGCGGCGGCGGCCACCGCCGGCCAGTTGGCAAAAGAAGCCGTGCGCAGGTGCAGACGCTTCACCTGTCCGTCTCGGGCCTCGAGGATGCACACGGTCCGGCCCCGTGGCCCCTCCACCATGCCAATGCCGGTCTCATCCCCCGGCTCGGCTCCGGGGACACGCACGGCTGGACCGGGTTCAGCTCGAGACGCGGTGACGGGTCGATCCAGGAGCCTCCCGAGCAGGTCGAAGGACTGCCAAAGCTCGAGAGCCCGCTGCTCGTAGCGGGCCCGGACGTCTCCGTCCGGCCGTTCGGGCACGGCCGGCGCGAAACCGTCGTAGGACAGCCGGGCAGAGTTGCAACGCTCGTCCCTGTCCAGGCCGGCGGCACGAGCGGCCGGGCCGACGACGCCGAGCGCCCGGGCCCGGCCGGCGTCGATCACGCCGACGCCGGCCAGCCGATCCTGGAAGGAGGCATTGAAGGCCAGTTCCCGCCAGGCTCGGGCCGCGTCCGTCCGGACGGAGTCCAACTGGTGGGCCGCTCTCCGGACGACGGAGGCGTCCCAGTCGAGGTCGCTGGCCCCGACCTGCACGGCTCCCCTAAGGAACCGGTGGCCAGTCAGAGCGTCATTGAGACGGCGGGCCCTTTCCGTCAGCGCCGCGAAGGCGGCATTGCCTGCCGCCACACCGACCCCGGCACAGATGGCGGACACGTCGTTCAGGTGGTTCCAGACCCGCTCGAGCTCGACCAGGATGGTGCGCACCCGCCTCAGTTCGGACGGGGGCTCCAGCGCCAGCACCTGCTCGCAGGCGTGGGCGTAGGCGATGGCGTTGGTGACCGCGCAGGCCGCACAGGCTCGGGCCACGAAGACCATCGCCTCCCTCAATCGGTGCCCCTCGGCGGCGGCCTGCAAGCCGCGGTGCTTGTAGAAGAGTTGAGCGTCGAGGTGGAGGATCCGGTCACCTACCACGTGAAAGCGGAAGTGGCCGGACTCGATCACCCCGGCGTGGATCGGCCCCACAGCCACCTGGTAGGCGTCATGGCCCGACACCCGCACCGTCCAATCCTCCAACGCCGCGCCGTGGGCGACCAGGGGCCGCATCGGACTGTGACCGGTGAAGCCGACCCCGTAGAGGTCCGCGGCCTCCCGCTCGTCCCAGCCGGCGGCGGGCGCCAGGTCCACGATGGACGGAACCGACCCTTCGACCACTGGAGCCGAGATGAGGCCGGGCGACCCGTCAGGACCGATGAGGACGGTGCGCACGACCGGTCCGGTCGCGTACAGGGCTCCAAAGGTGGCCGGCCCGGACAGGCCGTCGGCCACGTCGGCGCGGTACTCACTCACGACGCGCCCCGCACCAGGGCCGACACCAGGGCGCTACCGGGCAACGAGAAGGCCACGGCCGTCAGGCCCAGCAAGAGACCGGTGGCGCCAACCGACAGGGCGACCACACCGCCCAGATCGACCGGGTGGGCCGTGGTCCGGCGGCGGGACTTCCCGGCCAACACCTCGAGCAGGGCGTGGGCCAGCCCGAGAAAGCCGAGGGCGAGAAGGGCGGCCGCCGCCGTAGCCGCCCAGGCATGACCGGAGCCGTAGCCACCGGCCAGGATCATCACCTCGCTCACGAACAACGGGGACGGTGGCAGTCCGGCCAGAGCCCCGAGGGAGACCCCCATGGCCGTGCCGAGTCCCGGGGCACTGCGACCGATACCGCTGGGGGCATGACCGGCGCAACGTGGATCGTGGGCCAACAAGGGCGTCGAGGCGTAGAAGCCCAGCGACTTGGCCAGAGCGTGCCCGACAATGTGCACGGCTACTCCGGCCAGAGCCAAGGGGCTGCCGAAGCCGATACCCAGGGCCAGGACACCCATGTGCTCGAGGCTCGAATAGGCCAGTAGCCGCTTCCAGGCCAGGGACTGCCAGAGGAACGGAACGGCCACGGCGAGGGACGCCAGCCCGAACACGATGAGGATCCGTTGGGCCGATCTCGGACCCACCGCCGGGCCGATGGCCCGCTCGAATCTCCAGGCCACGACCAGGACCGCGGGCAACAAGGCGGCGGACAGGAGGGCCGAGACCGGGGGAGGCGCCTCCGAGTGGGCATCGGGCAACCAGTTGTGCACCGGCGCCCAGCCGACCTTGGCGGCCAGACCGACCAGGACGAGCACGTAGGCCACCAGGGCCTCGTTGTGGCCGCCGGCGTAGTGGCCGAGATGGTGCCAGGACAGCCCGGTCCATCCGTCCCCGGGCAGTCCGCCGGCCAGCAGGCCCAGCCCGAGCAGGGCGACGCCGAGGCCGAGGGAGGTGAGGATCAGGTACTTCCATCCCGCCTCCAGGGCCCGACGGCGCCCGGAGAAGCCGACCAGCAGGGCTGAGGTGGCGGTGGTGGCTTCGATCAGCAGCCAGGCCAGGGCCAGGTTGCCAGCGATCGGCACCGCCAGCAGGGTGGCGATGAACACCAGCAGCACGACGTAATAGATGCGCTCGCGCCGCTGCGGGCCCACCACCGAGGTGGTCGAGGTGCGCAGATACGAGGCCGACAGCATCACGCTGGCCAGGCCCACCAGGCCGATGACCGGGACCAGGATGGCGCCCAGCGCGTCGAGGGCGACCCAGCTTCCGTCCGCCGGCCGGTTCGGGACACGCAGGACCACGGCGCCGAAGCCCAGGGCCAGGGCCGCGGTCAGGGCCATGCCCAGGACGGCAACCCGCTGCACCATCCTGGCGGGCATGACCGCGGCGCCGGCCGCGGCCAGCACCGGGACCGTCACCACCGCCTCGGCCAGGAACAGGGCGCTAGTCACGCAGGCTCCTGAGGGCGCCGGCATCACCGGCGCCGAACTCGGCGAAGATCCTTTCGTGGAACACCGAGGCCACCAGGGTGACCAGAGTCAGATCGAGGGTGACCCCGAGCTCGATCTCCAGCGATGACCCCCCGTGCAGGGTCAGAGCGGCCAGGGCCAGGCCGTTCTCGACCAGGACTATCCCGAGGACGTGGAACAACGTCGCCCGTCGCGTCGCCACGGTCGACACCCCGAAGGCCACCAGGGCCAGGACGCCCTGATAGGCGTAATGGTCGGCGGCGGGTGAGATCGGCACCAGCCAGGTCAGGGCCAGTGCGAATCCCAGGGCCAGCCCGGCCCGGACCGGGGCGGCCACCTTGGCGCGCACCGGGCGCAGTTCCCTGGTCCTGCTGACGAGGAACATCAACAGCCCGGCAAAGGCCACCGCCCTTACCGCCAGGGCCCCCGCCGCCAACACGTCGTTGCCGGTGCGGGCGCGCGATAGCGCCACGCCGACCAACACCAGGGCCTGGGCCGTGACCAGGCCGACCGCGGTCGAGCGCCGGCGCACGACCACGACGCCCAGCCCGAGCACCACCAGGGCCCACACGGCCGGACCGTTCATCGGGGCGCCAACCAGGCCGCCACGCCGAGCAGGGCGAGAGCCGAGCCCACCCCGAGCAGCCGAGGGACGAACAGGACCCGCATCTTGGCCACGACGGTCTCCAGCACGGCCAGGGCGCCGGCCAGCACGACCAGAACGGCGGGGAGCGCCGCCAGCTGGGCCGCCACCGTCCGGCCGTGGGGCAGTAAGACCTGGGCCGCAATGACCAGCACGATCCAGTGGCGCGCCGCCGCCGCCCACTGGAGATAGGCCTGATCCCGCCCGGCGTACTCCAGGAGCGGACCCTCATGGATCATCGTCAACTCCAGGTGGGTGTCGGGGTTGTCCACCGGTTGGCGGCCGGTCTCGGCCACCACGACGATGCCGAAGGCGAGCCCGGCCAGAGCCAGGGCCGGAGTGGCCCACGCCCCGCCCCCGGCGGTGCCGACCACCACTCCCCGCAGGTCGGTGGTCCCCGCCGACAGCGAAGCCACGCCGAGGCTGAGCACGAGCGCCGCCTCCATGAACACGGAGATAGTGAGGTCCCGGCTGGCTCCCATCAGGGCGAAGCCGTTGCCGGTGTCCCACGCCGCGGCGGCGATGGCGAAGCGAGCCAGCGCCAACAGCCCGACCAGGGCGAAGGCGTCGTGGCCTACCCCCCAGCCCGGGGCCACGCCGGCGGCGGGGACGAGCAGCACCGCCGCCACCATGCACGCCGCCACCGTGGCCGGGGCCCACCGGTAGACCGGGGTGGCTCCCTCCACTTCCACCGTGCTCTTGGACCACAGGCGGCGCAGCTCCCGGTAGGGCTGTAACGGGCCGGGCCCGCGCCGGCCCTGGAGCCGGGCCTTGGCCGCCTGGATCAACCCGGACAGGAGCGGAGCGCCCAGCACTCCACCACAGACCTGCACCGAGGCCTCGGCCAGAGTGGCGCCACCCATCAGACCAGCCCCAGGCGGGCCGCCACCAGAAGGATCAGGACGACGCCCATCAGGTAGCCGACGTAGGTTCCGAGGTTTCCGGACTGCAGGCGTCTGAGCCGGGTGGCGGCGGCCATGGCGAGCCGGTGGGTGGGCGCATAGACGTGCTCTTCGATCAGGTGGGGGACCTCTCCCCGGTAGGCCACCTCCTGGAGGACTCCTCCCTCCCGGCGGCTCACCACTTCGCGCTGGGGACGCAGGACAACCTCCAGGGCCAGGCGCAGGGGCTTGGTGAAACCGGCGCCGGTCCACTCCATTCGGCGGCTGACCATCTGGCCGCAGGCCCAGGTGGGGGTGGCCAGAGCGGCGGCCCGACCCCGACCCCGGACAAGCACCAGTGCACCGGCCAGGACGATGAGGAAGACAGCGATGGCGGGACTCGGCAGGGAGCCGGTCCCGGGTAGGCGCAACCCCATCCCGACCGGTAGACCCGCCGACCAGGGCGCCAGACCGACCAGCCGGGCGAAGAGGACGCCCGGAGCCACGCCGAGGGCGGCACAGGTCAGGGCCAGAAAGGCCACCGCCCCGGCCATGCCCGCACTGGGTTGGCGGGCGTCCACCGGGGGTTCCCGACGGGGCGAGCCCAGCAACACCAGGCCTACCACCTTGACGAAACAGAAGGCGGCCAGGGCCGCGGTGGCCGCCAGTGCCCCCAGGGCGAGGGCACCGGCCAGGCCATCCGCCACTCGCCCGTAGCGGGGGACGTGCACCAGGGCCTGAAGGGTCAGCCACTCCGATGCGAACCCGTTGAGGGGCGGCAGTCCGGCTATGGCCATCGAGCCGACCAGGAATGCGCCGCCCACCACGGGCACGCGGCGCAACAGCCCGCCGAGGCGGTCCAGGTCCAGGCGGCCAGCCACCCGTTCGAAGGCGCCGGCGCAGAGGAACAGCAGCGACTTGAACACGGCGTGATTCACGGTGTGCAGGAGGGCGGCCCCCAGCGCCAGGGCGGCCCAACCGTCGGCTCCGCGGTTGCGCAGCAGCACACAGGCGCCTATGCC
>DATLUK010000343.1:0-9170 GCA_035533195.1 Acidimicrobiales bacterium
TGGAACTCACCCCACTGAAGCTGGGCCTTGGTTCGGCTTACGTGACCCACGTGCCCTGCAACTGCCAGATAACAGTGAGTCACGAGAGCTTCAGGCTACGTAGCTCATGTCCCTCAGGGGCATATGGGCAGGGGAGATAACGTGGGTGTGGCGCAGGTCGTGGAGCCGGACGTGCGGCAACCCCGGAGTGCGCTTGACGATCCGGTTGAAGAGCTGGGTGACGGACTCGGGGTTGAGGAACCGGCCGCTGGTGTTGAGGAACATCCAGTCATCGGGGCCGTGGGGCAGCCCGTCGCGGTAGAGCCGGCGCCGCCACCGGGCCAGGGCCCGCATCGTGTTGTCGTCGATGTCGACGCAGCGCCGACTGGTGCGGGTCTTGACGGCGAACTCGACGGGTTGCCGGCGACGTTCTGCAGTGTCCGGGAGATCGACAGCCGCTTGGTGGTCTTGTCGAGGTCGGACCACTTGAGCCCGACAACCTCGCCCCGGCGCATCCCGGTGAAAGCGGCCAAGTGCAACGCCGGGTACAGGCGCTGGGGGCGGGCTGCCTTCAAGAAGTCGGCCAGTTCGGAGGCGGTCCACGAGCGCGGCCGCAGGGCGGTCGGCCGCCCACGTCGGGCTTGGGTGGCGTGGGCGACGTTGTGGTCGAGGAGCTGTCCGCACGGCGAGGTCGAGGCAGGACCGCACGAGCATATGGACCTCGTGCACGGTCTTGGGGGCCAGACCGGTCCCATGACGGCCGGCGGTGGTGGCCAACCGGTCGTAAAGGCCGTCGAGGTGATCGGCCCGGAGCCGTCGTAAGGGCACATCGCCGATGTCGGGATTGATGTAGCGGTTGACGAACCAGGAGTAGCGGTAGGCGGTCGTCGCCCGGACATGGCGGCGCTTGAGCGGTAGCCAGGTGTCGGTGAGGAACTCGCCGACGCTCACCGGCCCGCCCCGAGCGGGGGCCGAGCCGGCGCGGTCGGCCTCGAGGCGGGCGGCAACCGACTCGGCCTCGCCGCGGTCGTGGCCGACGGGATGCCAGCGTCGTCGTTCCTTGCCGGTGAGCGGGTCGAGGCCGTCGTAGTACACGACGTAGAAGCGGTCATTGCGTTGAACGATGTAGGTCATGCCGTGAGACATCGACCACTTCGGCGCCAACCCGAAGAGCGCGACGGGGCGACATGTCCGCCCTGTGCCTATTGGGCAAGGTTGCCCAAGCGCCGAGTAGTTGCCGGGCTGTGCTGGGACCAGCTCCGATCGGCGTGCGGTTGGGGTCCGGCCGGGCATGGGGGACTATGTAGTCCCTTGGGTACGGGGACAGAAAGGACCGCCGACTGTCAACAGAGGATGACGAGTGTGACTTGGGCGGCAAAGGATTGGCCAAAGGTCGCCCATCATGAGGTTCCCTCGGGGGTGTACCCCGGATCTTGCATCGGACCCCTACTGAGCCACTTCGCCCCGGCGGATCCGATGCCACCGATCGGTCTCAAGGCGCCCTTGCCACTGATCGGTAGCATGGTATCCTTGACACCGAGCGGTGTCATAGGAGAAGGCCATGCGTGTTCGCTCGATCAAAGACGTGGCTGCCGCCGTTCGCGGCCGGCGCACTGACCTGGGCCTCAACCAGGCCGAGCTGGCCGAGCGTGTAGGCGTCTCCCGGAAGTGGATCTATGAGTTCGAGGCGGGCAAACCCAGGGCCGAGTTCGTCCTTGTCCTGCGGGTGCTCGATGAGCTCGGCTTAGCCCTGGGGGTGAGCGACGCAGGGACATCGACGGCGAGTGCCATCAACCTGGACGCCGTCCTTGAGGAGCACCGCAACCAGTGAGCGATGTCCTCGTCGTTGTTCTCGAAGACACCGTCGCCGGCACCGTAACCCGCCTCCGTGGGGGGCGACTCCGCTTCGACTATGAAGACGACTACCGCCAGCGCGTTGGCGCCACACCTCTGTCCGTTTCCATGCCAGTCCAGGTTCGGACCCACCCGGACAGCGTCATAACCCCTTGGCTTTGGGGGTTGCTGCCCGACAATGAAGCGGTCCTCTCCAGGTGGGCTCGGCAGTTCCATGCCTCTGCCTCGTCGCCCTTCTCGATGCTGTCGACGCCCATTGGGCACGATGTGGCTGGCGCCGTCCGGTTCGCTGCGCTCGACGGCCTGGACGATGTCATGGCGAGGAAGGGAACCGTCACATGGCTGACCGATGAGGATGTTGCTCAACGCCTGCGGGAACTGAGAGAAGACTCAACCGCCTGGCTCGGCCGTTCGTTCACCGGACAGTTCAGCCTGGCCGGAGCGCAGGCCAAGACGGCTCTATTGCTGAGGGAGGGCCGCTGGGGTGAGCCGTCCGGGCCCATCGCCACGAGTCATATCCTCAAGCCTGCAGCAGTTGGGCTCGAAGACCACGACCTTAACGAACACCTATGCATGGACGCGGCGCGGCGTGCCGGGTTGGTTGTCGCCCACACTCGGATCGCCCGCTTTGACAACGAGTCGGCCATGGTCATTGACCGTTACGACCGTCGGGTGATCGATGGCGACGTGGTCAGGATCCACCAGGAAGACCTCTGTCAAGCGCTGTCGGTTCACCCAGCCCGGAAGTACCAGAACGAAGGGGGACCCGGGCCCAGGGAGATCGCCAGGCTGCTTCGTGAGGCCATGCCGCCCCGGGTAGCCGATGAGGCCATACTGCGTTTCCTGGATGCCTTGGCCTGGAACTGGGTCATCGGCGGCACCGACGCCCACGCCAAGAACTATTCGCTCCTCCTCGCGGGAGGCGAAGTCCGATTGGCCCCTCTGTACGACATTGCATCCGCGCTGCCCTACGACCTCCATGAGCGCAAGCTCCGTTTCGCCATGAGAATTGGCCGCGACTATCGGGTCTTCCCGTATCACAACGGCTGGCCTGACGCCGCCGCTGACCTGGAGCTGGACGCTGACATGACGATGAGACGTGTAGTTGAGGTTGTGCGGCGCGCATCCTCTGCTTTCGCCGAAGCTGCTTCGGCACCGGAAATTGTGGCCCTGGCCCACCCGCTGCCTCCACGGATCGTCGACCTCGTGGCCGAGAGGGTGGAGCGATGCCTGCGTCTTCTTGGCGCCGCCACAGACGCGTAGCCGATGGACGCCGAGCTCAGCCGACTTCGGACCGAACTCGCCGAGGCCCGGGCCGAACTTGCCCGGCTGCGGAGCAGGGTGGCGGAGCTCGAGCCGCCGGACGATCTTGCACGGCTGGGGGCGGGTACAGCCTGGTCGCCGCGCCTCTTCGCGCCCGTCGACGGGCCTTCATCTCTGTCCGCTGTCGACGCCGCATCTCCCGCGGAGGCCAAGGTCGAGTTGTACCGGGCTCTCTTCGTCGGCCGAGGCGATGTGTATGCCACTCGCTGGGAGCGTGCCGACGGAACCAAAGGATGGGCGCCGGCGCGGGCGCCCGGGCCTGGACCGGTCAAGACCAGGCCGCTCCTGGCCCTCACCGACCAGGTCATCATCGAGCACCTGAGCGGCCGGCTGACCGCCGGGCTGTACCCGCTGATGGTCGGCGACGTCTGCCGGCTGCTGGCCTGTGACCTGGACGGTCGTGGTTGGCAAGCGGATGCCCTGGCCTACCTGGAGGTCTGTTCCGGCGTGGGCGTACCCGCCTACCTGGAGCGCTCTCGTTCGGGCGACGGCGGCCATCTTTGGACCTTCTTCGACGCGCCCGTGCCGGCAGCCTCCGCCCGGGCGCTGGGCGCCGCACTGCTGCGGGAGACGATGGCTCTGCGGGGCGAGATGGACCTGGCCTCCTACGACCGTCTCTTTCCCTCTCAGGACTTCCTGCCTAAGGAGCGCGCCTTCGGCAACCTGATCGGCCTCCCGCTCCATGGCGGTTGCCGACGGGACGGCAACACGGTCTTCATGGACCCGGCCCGCTTCGAGCCCTGGGCGGATCAATGGGCCTTCCTCTCCTCGGTCTCCCGTCTGTCCCCCGAGGCAGTTGAGGCCTTACGAGGGGCGCTGCGACCACTGGTGGTGGGGCCCGAGGAGCTCCGCCATCCCCGCCGGGCCCGGCTTGGACGGCGGAGTGAGAAGGCCCCCGATCATGTGGACGGCGTGCGCGCCGGCATGGTCGGGATCGAACGGGCGGGCCTCCCTCCATGGCTGCTGGCCGACCTCCGGCATCTGGCCAGCACCCACAACCCCGAGTTCCATCGCCGCCAGCAACTTCGCCTGTCCACCTTCGGGCACTCCGCCCTCATCCGCAGCTATGAGGAGGACCTCGAACACATCTGGATCCCGAGGGGTCTGGAGGAGACGGCTGTCGCCATCCTGGCCGAGGCTGGTGTCGACGTGGAGCTTCGTGACGCGCACCCTGACCCGGCACCGGTGGAGCTCGACTTTCAAGGCAGCCTCAGCTCCGCCCAGCATCACGCGGTTGAGGCCTTGGCTGCTTACCACCGGGGCGTGCTCGTCGCCCCGACCGGCTCCGGCAAGACGGCCATGGCCTGTGCTCTCATCGCCCATCACAGCGTGCCTGCCCTGGTGGTGGTGGACCGACAGGGGTTGGCCGACCAGTGGCGGGCTCAGCTATCGGTCTTCCTAGGCCTGGAAGGGCGCCTGGTCGGCCAGCTCGGTGGCGGGCGGAAGCGGCGGTCCAGGATCGTGGACATCGCCATGTTCGGCTCCCTGGCCAAGAGGGTCTCCGACCCCGATCTGTTCGACGGGTATGGACTCGTGGTCGTCGACGAGTGTCACCACGTGCCCGCCCGCTCCTATGAGCAGGCCTTGCGTCACGCCCCCATCCGCCGCTGGCTGGGCCTCACTGCCACCCCCCGCCGAGAGGACGGGCTGCATCCCCTGATCACGATGCAGTGCGGCCCGATCCGCCACACGATGAGCCGATCGGGCGGACCACTCGTCTTGCGGCTGATCACCCATGAGAGCCTGGCCGATCCCGGCCTCGACGAGCGCGCTGGCTACACCGCCTTCATGGCGGGCCTGGCCGCCGACGAGGAGCGCAACGCCGCCGTCGTGGCCGACGTCAGTGCCGCTCTGGAAAGGGGCCGGAACTGCCTGGTTCTTACCCAGCGGGTGGAGCATCTGGCGCGCCTGGCCGAGTTGGTCAGCGTCGGCGGTCACGTTCCGTATGTGTTACAGGGAGGGATGGGCAAGAAAGCCCGCACAGCGGTGGCCGATGGCATTGCCGGCCACCCCGAGGATTCTCCCATTCTGATTATGGCCACTGGCCCCTACGCCGGCGAGGGCTTCGACTGCCCGCGCCTGGACACGGTGTTCCTGGCGCTGCCCATCAGTTCGCGCACGAAGATCACCCAGTACATCGGGCGCACCATGCGGGACTACGAAGCCAAGTGCAGCGTCGAGGTTCACGACTATGACGACAAGCTCCTGCCGATCTTCCGCCGGGGCAGGAGCGTCCGTGTGTCGGTCCTGGCCGGGCTCGGCTTCGATGTTCGCGGACTGTCCGGAGCGCCCACATGAATCCTCGGTCGCGGTCGGCTGGCATTGCCCCAGCGGCATTCCTGGCCGCGGTGGAGACTCGGCTGGGACAGATGAGCACCTCCCAGTTGCGCAAGGCCCTTCTGGTCTGGGCCGAGGTGGCTGCTCCCGGCGACCGAGCCCGGCTCCTCAAGATGCTCGGAGCCAAGGTCGAGGCGGCCCAAGACCGGGTGCAACGGCTCGCTGCAGAGCTGGACTGGCTGGAGGAGCTGGCCGCCGGCGCGGGGGAACCCGAGTGGACCGAGGACGACGACTGGCGCGACCGCTACGGCTGGAGCCCGGACGACGAGGAGGATCTCTACGAACCCGACTGGGCTCCCAGGTTCAGGGACCTCCTTCGGGACGCCGGTGCTCTCTTTGTCGGTGGTGAGGTAGAGGCCGCCGGCCACGCCTATGAGCGACTCTTTCGGGTAGCCGCCACCGCCATCGGGACGGGATGGGCGCTGGGCGACCCAGAAGACCGGGATGGGCTGGCCGAGGCGGCGGTGCGCTATCTCCGGGCGTTGAGCGACCGTCCGGCCGATGCGCAGCGCGCCGCGATGTTGGCCGAGGCCATGGCATTGATCGCTGCGGCGGGGGCCGACCGGCGTGACGCCATCTCTCTCGCCGGCGTGGAAGCGGCCCGGCCCGCGGCGCTTGTCGACCGTGAGGCGGTCCTGGCCGACTGGAAGGTGGCGCTCGGCCCGCTGGCCGGTGGGCGAGACTTTGACGCCCAGTTGGCCCAGCGTCTCCAGGTGGAGGTGGTCTGCGCCCTTTCCGGACCGGCCGGGGTGGGGGAACTGGCCCGTGTTGGCGGGCCCCGGGCCGGGGAGCTCTACATCGCCTGGTCCGACTTGGCCCGCCGCTCGGGCGATCTGGACGGAGCGGTCGCGGCGGCTGAGGAGGGGATCGGGGCGCTCAAGGCCGGCCCGGAGCGCGCCGGACTGGCCGACCGTCTGGCCATATTGGCCGACAACGCTGGGGAGACGACCCAGGCGGCCTCGGCCCGGGTGAAGGCGTGGCTGTCGGCGCCGAGTCTCGAGCGCCTGTTGGCCGCCGTCGACGCCGGGCGTCGAGCCGGGACCGGGAAGGCCACGCTGAGGGCCATGCTCCCGGTCCGGGGCGGCGCACTCGGCCCGGTCGATCGCGCGGTCCTGCAGGTCTTGGCCGGGCGGCTGGACGACGTAGCCACCAGGCGCCGGTCCGCTGAGCCGACTGGGCGCCCCCGCCCAGGCACAGGCTGGGAGTTCATTGCCGTCCCTGCCCTGCTGGTGGCGGGGTCGGACGCCACGAGACACGACGCCTTCCGTGGCAGCGTGCTGGAGGACCTCCTGAGTTCGGCCGAGCGCGTCCTGTGGTCACCGCATTATGGGTTGGACACCTGGGCTGGTGACACCGAGGACGAGACGCCTCGACCCGATCACGGCTTGGAGCTCGGCGACCTGCTGGTCGAGGCACTCGCTGCTCTGCGGGCGGCGGCGTCGCGCCGGCGCCGGTTCCTCGACTCGGGGAAGCGGATCGTGGACGCCGCCGTGGCGGGCATCGTGGGACAGAGCCTGAGGCGGTCCTACGGCCAGGCCGCGGTGCTGGCCGTTGCCCACGCCGAGGCCGTGGCCATGAGAGACGGAGTCCCCGCGGGGGATCGCGTGGCGGATGCGGCCGAGGCACGCTACCCACGACATTCGGCCTACCGGCGTGAGTTCAACGCCGCCCGAGCCCGATCTCCTCTGCTCACGAGTCGACCCGTGCGGCGGTGACCGGCATACTCGGGTTGTCACCGATTTGTCACCCGTACGGCCGCCGGACCCCGCATCTCGCTGCGGACGAAATGCCGACGGCGTTCGGAGGCACAGTCGAGGCTGCGGGCGGCATGGCGACCGGCCGACCCGGGGCGTTGTGGAGCCGCCGAACACGCACACGGCTCGGAAGGGCCACCACCGCCTGAAGCTACCCAGGCCGGCGCCATCGCCGGAGGAGTCGGGATCTCGGGCGCGCTGGTGACAGCACGTAGCGTCGGCGCCGATGAGGAGTGCCATTGCCGCTTCGAGAGCCTCCAGCCGGCCGCGGTGACCGAGAGGGCGGACGACCGGGCGGAACGCCTCACCCAAGAGGTCCGGCGCGCCGTCCTTCCCATCACCACCGACGCCGAGCTCGCCGCCCTTCGTCGCTACCAGGCCCTTGACCGCACCTATGAACTGGTGAACCAATTCCTGCGCGGAGAGCGCCAGGCGGAGGACCTCTCAGCGGTGGAGGCGGCCGAGGTGCGTTCCATAGTCATGGGCCTCAGCGAGCTGCTGAAGCGGTGGCGGACCCCGGAGCCACTGGTGGTCTATCGCGGCCTGCGTAGCCGGACCGGACTCCCCCTGGACCCGAACCTGGAGGCGGCATCGTTCCTTTCGACCACGATCGCCCGGGATGTGGCCCTCGCTGAGTTCACCGTTCCGAGCGGGCCTGGAGGCCCGGTCCTGCTCGAGATCTCCGTCCCGGCGGGCACCCCGGGCGTGTGGGCGCCGGCCCTTGGGGACCCGGCCCTGGCCTATCAGGGTGAGCTGCTCCTCGGCCGGGGCGTCCAACTGGCCGTTCGAGACCGCCGAGACGAGGCCGGTATCCTGGTTCTTGACTGCGAGGTAGAGCCATGAGCCGATTCATAGGCGACGAGAGGGACTTCCGACAGCAGGGTCAGGCGCGGGTCCTGGTCCTCACCGAAGACCTTCTCGAAGAGCTCCACGTCACTGACCGCCCCCGAGCGGACCAGGAGCGGGCCGTTCGCGATTGGCTCGGTGAGCACGAGCCCGGCCAGGTCCTCGCCCTGTCGCTCCGCCAAGACGGCTTTGTCCCCAAGAACTTGTCAAACAAATTGTCAAACGAACCACGACGGATGGGTGAGGACGAAGCCGGACGAGACAACGGCGAAACCCGCTCTGACCTGCATGAACACGGACGTAGCCGGACCACGCCGGACAGCCCGGGACGGCCGACTAGGGGCTCATAACCCGAAGGTCGTAGGTTCAAATCCTACCCCCGCCACCGCTTAGCTGCGACCGAACATGTACTCGTTCGGTCGCAGTTTCGCGTTCGTAGTCGAGGGTGATGCCGAGCTCGGCGTAGAGCTTGGCCCGCTGGGCACGATCGGCGTTCCCGAGGAGCCCGACCATCCCACCCGCGGTCCTGAGCGCGCCGAGCACCTGGGCGTGGGTGAGCGGCCGGGCGATGTCGGGGTCAGCGTCCCAGGACCGGATGACGGCCTCGGCCAGGGCGAGCTCGGCTTGGACCTTGCGGGTCTCCCCGGCGGCCAGTACGGGATCGAGGCCGGCGCGGATGGCGGCGAGGAGGCGATCGAGCTCGGTGGCGAGGCGCTTGGCGTCCCGCCGGGCCCGGGCGACGGCCGGGGGCTCTCGCCGGTGGCTGGCCTGGTCGGCCTCGATGATGGCGGCCACAGTGGCATCGAGGTCGGTGGGGTCGGTGAGGGTCCCGAGCCAGGTGTCGAGGGCGGCCACGATGCGCTCTTCACGAACGGCCAGGGTGGGAGGGTGGTCCGGCGCCGAGGGGATGGCGTAGTCCGGCCGGGTTGACCCACAGCGGTAATAGGGCTTGTTCTTCATGGTGGCGCCGTTCATCGACCGCCCGCAGCTGGCGCAGCGCACCCTTCCGGCCAGCAGGTAGCGCCCGGGCTCCGAGCGGGGCTGGCGGCTGCCTCCGCCGGGGGTGTTGGTGATCCG
>DATLUK010000344.1:0-3899 GCA_035533195.1 Acidimicrobiales bacterium
GCCTCCGCCCACGACGGTTCGGTGTCGGTCACATCCCAGGAGGGGGCGGGCTCCCGGTTCGTGCTCGACCTGCCCCTGGCCCTTGACCAACCCCGGGCGGTGGAGTCCACCGGCGCGATCCCGATCATCCCTGGCGCCACCACCCGTCCCGACCCGGACGGGCTGCGCTCCGCCGGCTGAGATGCGCGCCGGCTTAGGTGAGGCCGGCCGGCGGCTGGCCGCCGATGGACCCTAAGCGGCCCCGGATGACCTCGGCCCGGACCATGGGGCGGAGGACCTCGGGCACGTCGATGCCGCCGTCGGCCCGGCGATGGGTCTCCACCAGCGCCGCCCAGGTCCGGGGCCAGCCCATGGCCGAGCCGTTGAGGGTATGCACGAACGCGGGTGCACCCCCGCCGGCCGGCCGGTAGCGCACATTCGCCCGGCGGGCTTGATAGTCGCTGAACCAGGAAACCGAGGAGACCTCCAGCCACATGCCGCAACCGGGGGCGTAGGCCTCCAGGTCGAAGGTCCGGGCCGCCGATTGGCCGAGGTCACCGGTGCAGAGATCCACCACCCGATAGGTGAGCCCCAGGGCCTGCAGGATCGCCTCGGAACGGGCCAGCATGTCGGCGTGGATGTCGGCGGCCTGTTCGGGGGTGGCGTAGGCCAACAGCTCCACCTTGTCGAACTCGTGCACGCGGAGCAGGCCCCGGGTGTCCCGGCCGGCCGACCCGGCCTCCCGGCGGAAGCAGGGCGTATAGGCGGTTAGGCGCATGGGCAGGTCGGCCTCATTCAGTATCTCGTCGCGGGCCATGGAAGTGAGCGGCACCTCCGCCGTGGGAATGGCCCAGAGGTCATCGCGCTCAAGGTGGTAGGCGTCGTCGATGAACTTGGGTAGATGGCCCGTCGAGATCATGGTGTCAGTGCGCACCAGAGTGGGAGGGCGGATCTCCTCATAGTCATCGCCCTGCTGGTCCAGGGAGTAGTTGATGAGGGCGCGCAGCAGCCGAGCCCCCAACCCGCGGTAGACGGGGAACATGGACCCGGACAGCTTGGCCCCGCGCTCCAGATCCAGGATGCCGAGGTCGGTACCGATGTCCCAGTGCGGCACCGACTGGTGCGCCTCGGGATGGGGGACGCCGTCCTCACCCAATGGGAGCACGGGCGATGACCACCAGCGCACCGGACGGTTATCGGCCTCGGAGGCGCCGTCGGGCGCGTCCTCGGAAGGGAGATTGGGGATCACCAGCAGGGCATCGCGCACCTTGGCGGCCAGGGCGTCGGCTTCGGCATCGAAGCGGCGTTCGTCCTCACCCAGGGCCCGGCTCTCGGCCGTGGCCGACTCGGCACCCTGGGTGTCCCCGGTACGGCGCAGGGTGCCAACCCGACGGGAGAGGTCCTTGATCCGGGCCCGCACCTCATCGCGCTGGCCCGCCGCCTGTCGAGAGGCGGCGTCGTCTTGGAGCAGTCGATCGAGCTCTCCTACATCGAGACCGCGCCGGGCCAGCGCCGCTTTCACCGCGTCGGTCTCGCTTCGTATGCGGCGAATGTCAATCATCTCGGCCCCGAAACTACTCTCGGCCCCGATGCCAGCCCTCGAGGTTTTAGGCCTCGTGGTGCGCTACGGGGAGAAGACGGCCGTATCCGGACTCAGCTTCTCCGCCGAGGCCGGGGCCGTCACCGCGCTGCTCGGACCCAACGGGGCGGGCAAGACGACCACGGTGGAGACGTTGGAGGGATATCGCCGACCCGATCAGGGAAGCGTGCGCGTCCTCGGGCTCGACCCGGTCGCGGACCGGGCCGAGGTGGTGGCCCGGATGGGGGTGATGCTGCAGCGCGGCGGTGTCTACCCGGCCATGAACGCCCGCCAGGTGCTGCGCCTCTTCGCTGCCTACTACCGGAGCCCGGCCGATCCCGACGAGGTCATCGGGCGGGTCGGCCTGGCCGGTGTGGCCCAGACTCCCTGGCGTCGCCTATCCGGCGGTGAGCAGCAGCGCCTGGGCCTGGCCCTGGCCCTGATCGGCGGGCCCCAGGTCGTCCTCCTGGATGAACCCACCGCCGGCATCGACCCGGCCGGGCGCGTCGCCATCCGCCAGGTGGTGGCCGGCCTGCGGGCCGACGGCACCTGCGTCCTGCTCACCACCCATGACCTGGACGAGGCCGAGAAGCTGGCCGACCGGGTGGTCATCATCAGTGCCGGCCGGCTGCTGGCCGAAGGCTCACCGGCCGAACTCATGCGGTCCGATTCGGGACGGACCATCCGCTTCGGTGCCCCTCCCGCCCTCGACCTCTCCGAGCTGGGTGGGGCCATGGAGGCCCCGGTGAGGGAGGAGCAGCCGGGTGAGTACGTGGTCGATACCGCGGCCACCCCCGCGGCCGTCGCCCACCTGACGGCCTGGCTGGCCGATCGGGACCTGCCCCTGTCCGACCTGCGGGCCGGCCGCCAGAGCCTGGAGGACGTCTTCCTCCAGCTGACCGGGGAGGCGTCTGCACAGCAACCCGAGCCCGTCGGGACGTCATCCGCCCGCGCCCGGCGCGCCCGGAGGCGGCGGTGATCCCCTCCTGGACGGCCCGGGTGTGGGCCCAGACCCGGGCCGAGGTGGGCATGACCCTGCGCCAGGGCGAACAGCTGCTGGTCGCCATCGGGATCCCGCTGGTGCTGCTGGCTTTCTTCTCCGAAGTGCACGTCCTGCCGGTCGGACCCCATCCGATCGACTTCCTGGCCCCGGGGATCCTGGCTCTGGCTGTGATGTCAACGGCCATGGTCAGTCTCGGCATCGGAACCGGATTCGAGCGCGGCTATGGGGTGCTCAAGCGGCTGGGCTCGACGCCGCTCGGCCGGCCCGCCCTGCTGGCGGCCAAGACGGCCGGCGTCCTGACGGTGGAGGTCATCCAGCTGGCGGTGCTGGTGCCCGTGTCCCTGGGTCTGGGTTGGCGGCCCTCCGGCGCGGTGGCGGCGGGGGCGGGGGCGTGGGTGCTGGGGACGGTGAGCTTTGCGGGAATAGGGATGTTGATGGCCGGCACCCTGAGGCCCCTCGCCAATCTGGCCCTGGCCAACGGGACTTACATCGTCCTGCTCCTCCTGGGCGGCATGGTCGTGCCCCTCGACCGCCTGCCCGGCGGGCTGCGGGCCTTCGCCAAGTCCCTCCCCGCCGCCGGACTGTCCGACGCTCTGACCCACGGCCTCGGGGATGGCCATGTCCCCACTCACGACTGGGTGGTGCTGTCCATCTGGGCGGTGGCAGCGCCCGTAGCCGCCGCTCTCACCTTCCGGTGGGAGTAAGGAACCTCAGGAGAGGTTCTGGATCCAGAACTGCAGCACGGCGGCGCTGAGGGCGCCGGCGAAGCGGCCGACAACGTGGCCCTGGGAGTCGATGAAGATTGTGGTCGGGGTGCCGACCACCTTGAACTCGGATGTCACCGAGTCGTCCGGGTCGTAGCCGCTGGGGTAGGGCGTGCCGTAGCGGGTCATCATGGCCAGCGCCGCGGAGCGGTGGACATCCTCCAGGTCGACACCGAGGAAGCGGATCCGCCCGCTGCGCCCGATCTCATCGGCCGTCTTGGCCAGTAGCGGCATTTCCTCCTGGCAGGGCCCGCACCAGGATCCCCAGAAGTTGAGGATGACCGGGTGCCCGGCCTCGGCCCGGAGGCTGACGGTGGTCGAGGGGTCCGTGACGCTCGGCAGGCGCAGGGCCGGGGCCGGCCCTTCATCGGAAACGTGCTGGACCGGCTCAGGCGAGCGGGTCATCCCGTCCGCCACGCCGGCCGCTACGATAACTCCGACGGTGACGGCGGCGATGAGGGTCCGGGTCCGGCGGGAGAGAGCCTGGAGCCGGCGCACTGCCCACGGAGGCTGCCTGGGGTCCGGATCCCAGGGTGAGCGGCCCGGGTCCGGACGGCTCACGGGTGGCGAACCA
>DATLUK010000345.1:0-42229 GCA_035533195.1 Acidimicrobiales bacterium
ACGGGCGGATACAAGGCGAACAGGTGTTCAGGCTGAAGTCCTGCTCAGGGGCACTGCCCATCACGAATCAACACCCGACGGACGGCCCCGAGCTACATGACGCGCAAGGGGTCAGAGGTTCGAGTCCTCTACGGCCCACCAAAGAAAGTCCAGGTCAGCGGGGGTGCGGCGCTTCCTTAGGCTCGGTGGTTCCGGGACTGGGAGCTAAACTGGCAGCTCAGGTACTGGGTCACTTGGCCAGACGGTCGAGCAACTCCTTATCCCGCTCCAGAAGGCGCTTGGCCCGGGCCGTGAAGTCCTTGTCGGCGCGGACCTTCTCGATCTCGGCGGCCAGTGAGTCGACGATCAGGGCGTTGACGCTGACACCCTTAACTCGGGCTACGGCTTCGGCCTCATCGGCCAGCTCGTCTGGCAGTCGGACGGTGGTCTGCTTGGCCACGCCTAATGATATCACGATGTCGTGAGGTTCCGCCAACCCCTCCCGGGACCGACCGCGAAAGGTCACCTCGAGTGTCCCGGGATGACGGCCTGACACGGACCGCCGGGGGTGTCACGCATTCGGCGGCTCAGTGCGACATGGGCGGCGGGTCGAAGAGGGCCAGCTCAGCGGCGTCGGGCGGTTGGAACAGGCGTACCCATTCGTCAAGGTCGGCTCGGCGGATGGGGCGGCTATCCCAGGGCGGCTCCGGGTTCCGGGCTTCGATGCGCCGCCAGAGTTCCTCGGCAGGCACGTCGAGGTAATGCAACTCGACGCCCACACCGAGCTCCCGAGCCGCGTCTCGCATCTCGTCGCGTTCGATCCGCGCCCAGAGTCCGAAATCAAGGACGACGGTCAGTCCGAGGCGCAGGATCTCTTGGGCAAGTCGCCAGAGCTGCTGTTCGACTCTTTCCCGGGTCGTCTCGTCCCAAGGGGTGGAGCCTAGAGCCCAGAGCCATTCATCTTTCGTGAGGCGCACGGCCTTGTGCTCGGCGGCGAGCTGAGCTGCGCGCGTGGTCTTACCCGCCCCGGGCAAGCCGCAGGTGAGAATCAGTAGGGGCTTAGTCACGGTCTCCCAATCCAGCAGCTCCTTGACCAAACTGTGCCACTACCCGCCGCCCGAGGGGGCGCGTTCAAAACGGCGGTCCACCTTCATCCACTATCGGGTGAAGCGCTGAGGGAGCGACCCCTGCTTGGGTACCTGTCCCCGAACTCCACCGGCCGATGATCGTCCGAGCGGCTTCAGAACGCCAGGTATGCCGGCTGACATTGGGAACGCTCGGGTCACGCGGAAATCGCTGGCGACCCAGAGAGCCAATGGGATCGCCGATTGTCAACAAGACCATGGTGAGAAGTCATCGGGGTTGGGACGATAGAACGCCCGGTGCTTTCTCGGGAGTGATGCCTTCACTTTCCGGTAGCGACTCCGGGTCGTGTCCAAGGCCCGGATCAGTCCCGGACTCAAGAAATCAGGGCTGGCGAGTCCAGGCATGTCAGCTTGTCTGGATTGTTGACCGTCCATATGGCTGAGACGATCCCGTTAGTCACATCGAAGGCCACGGCGCCGTTCTGATCGCCGGCCGGATGGCGCAGCAAGAATCCCGCCGCGGCGTTGACGAGGACAGGTTCGACTCTGACACCGGGCGACAGCCGCTTGGGACCTCCGTCGGCGACCAGCACCACATCTCCGGACAGACGGGCCATGGCGGCACCAGTGTCCCCGCTGGCAACTGCTAGAAGGAGCCGATCGGCAACGACCCGGTCGGCGGGGCTCGGTCGGGATGGCTTGGCCTGGCGGATCCGAGTTCTGGCCCGAGACTCGATCTGGCGGCAGGCCGCTGGGCTGTTGCCGATCGCGGCGGAGACATCGCTTGATGGGTAGCCGAAGGCGCCGGTGAGCAGGAACCCGACTCGCGAGATCGGGTCGAGAACTTCGAGCATGGCACAGAAGCCCGACGGTGAGGTTCTCTGCTGCTTCGGCGGCCTCCTCCGGGCCGGGTGAGGTGAGTATCGGCTCGGGAAGCCACGGATCCACGTTGGTCTCCCGGCGCCATCGCGCTTCTCGACGGGCCGACGGCCAGCCCGGTGGAGGCCGGTGAGCTTCGACATTGCCACCGGGGAGCTCAGCCCCCGGCCGGGTCGCTGTCTGCTACGGGCGGCTTACCTCCTTCTGATAGTAAGGATGACCGGTTCGTTGCTTCAGTGAGCCGGCGGGTGCCGGTGGAGCCATCCCGACCCCGTCCGGCCCGCAGGGTTCATGATGGAGGTGAAATGGGTCAGCAGGCCATCGTTCGCACGGTCGTCGTGGACGACTCGGTCGACATTCGCCTGATGCTCCGCCTGCTGCTGGGCCGTGACGCCCGCTTCGAGATCGTGGGAGAGGCCGCCAACGGCCGAGAAGCGGTGGAGCTCTGCGAGCGGGTGCACCCGGATCTGGTGATCCTCGACCGCCAGATGCCCGTTATGGGAGGACTCGAGGCGATACCCCTGATCCGTGACCGCTGGCCCGGGGCCCAGATCGTGCTGTACACCGCCGCGGCTGAACCGGACACCGAGGAGGCAGCTGCGGCCGCCGGCGCCCTGGGCGTGTTGCACAAGCAGAGCGCAGCCATGGACGTGGCCGGTGACCTCACTCGCCTTCTGGCCCGCCGTGGCGGCCCGGGACCGGAGACGGCGGGGGACGTGGAGGTTCGGCTCGGGCCCGTGCCCTCGGCAGCCGCCCGGGCCTGGGTCGCCAACACCAGGCAGATCCTGGGGGCGCTCCAGCTGAGGCCCGATGCGATCGGCGGGCCCATCACCGAGCCGGTGATGGCCATGTTCGGGCGTTTCCTCGACGCCTGGGAGACGGTGGCCCAGGACACCGATGTCTTCTTCTGGACCGGTCGGGCGGACCCCCAGGACGTGCAAAAGGTGGTGGAGGAGTGGGCCCGCATCGACTCCATCGATGATGCCACCCTGGCTGCCTTAGGCTGTGACTGGACCCCGCCCGAGGGCCAGGCCTTCTTTGCCGCCCTAGCCGCCGCGGTGGTTGACGCGCTAGCCGATCACGAGGAGACCCGCCGGCTGGCTGAGCGGCTCGGAGGAGACTGGGCCAGTTCCAACTGAAACTGTCGCCCTCAGCAGGAGCGCCCGGGGAGGCTATGACCAGTAGTGAGGCGGACAGGGCAAAACTTGGCACGGATCGCGGTAGCATGGACGCTCTAAGGAGTAGCGTCGCGGTCAGGGCGACCTGTCGAGGTTGCGCCAGGTGGAGTCCAATGGGCCGAGTCCGACGGCAGGCCGGGGACGCCGGAGCGATCCAGGCTTCAGGGGGCCCAGCATGACGCCTGGATCTGTCGGCGCTGCCGACCGGAGGGACGCGGCCGCCATCAATCGGGATGCCGCCGCTGACGCCCGGGACGCCGCTATCGAGGTGACCGAGCTGGTCAGCCAGGCCGCCGGGCATCGGAGCTTCGCCGCCCGGGACCGTGACTCGGCGGTCCTCGATCGAGAAGCCGCCAGCGAGCGCGACTCGGCTGAGATCGCGCACGACATCGCCGCGGCAGACCGTGATCTGATTGCGGCGCGGCTCGAGGCGATTGTGCTGTCCGCCGGCGAGGGTGCCGCGGCTGAACTCGACGCCCAGGCCGCCATCCTCCTCGACGTGGCCACGGCCATGCGAACCGTTGCCGCCGGCATCCGAGGCTTCGCCTACCTCGGGCACGAGGGCGGGACGGCGGCGGCAGGCCGGGCGCTGGCCGCCCAGGGTCGGGCTGTCTCGGCCACCTTTCGGGCCGCGGCCGCCCTCAACGCGGAGGCGGCCACAGCGCGGGATGACGCCGCCGAAGCCCGCGATGCCATCTCCGCCACTACCGATGCCATTCCGCAGGCAGCCGAGAACAGGCTGTTGGCCGCCTCGGATCGAGCTGCAGCCGCCCTCGACCGCCACAGCGCCGCCCTCGATCGTCTCGATGCCTCAGACACCCTGCAGATCGCCTATCACGACAGCCTCACCGGTGCCCTGGTGCGCAGCGCAGGACGCGAACAGCTCAACCAGTGCGTCGAGCGAGCTCACCGGGCCTGCGAGTCCCTGATCGTGGCCTACGTCGATGTCGACCACCTGAAGAACGTCAACGACGCTCGTGGACACGCGGCAGGCGACCAGCTCCTCCGCCAGGTCGCCCGGTGCCTACGCAACGGTCTGAGGTCATACGATGTCATCGTCCGATACGGAGGTGACGAGTTCGTATGCGGCCTGCCGGGTGCCCTGGCCGAAGACACCCGAAGGCGTCTTGGCGAAGTCCTCTCGACCCTGGCCGAGCTCGGCGAAGGCGCATCGCTCAGCTTCGGGCTGGCCGAACTCCGAGCCAACGAAACCCTGGACCAAGTGCTCGCCCGCGCCGACCGCCAGATGTACGAAGATCGTGCCGAACAGCGCGGCTGTGCCCGGGACCAGTCTGCCCTACCCCCGGGGCCCGCACCCTGATCTGACCTCCGGGGCTGGAGGACTTGGCCCGGTTGCTTCGACAGTCTCCCGGGTTGCCCCACCCGTGACTACGAATTTGTCTCCTCCGATCCGGGCGACCACGTCGCCTGAGCGAACGACCCCGCAGACGCGTTCACCCACCGGCCTAGACCGGGCCGTTTGGCCCTGGCCCTTCCGAAACCGATGGCGTTAGACTCCGGTTGTAGACACCGCCCCGGACCCGGGCGAGTGGCCAGGCCGAGCCATTAGGCGGGATCGAGGTGCTTGTGTATGGCGCCCATCGAAGGAAGCTCAACGACCTTCTGAGCGAGTTCGCTAGCACCATGCTGACCGACTTTCCCATCCAGTCGATCCTTGACCGACTGGTCGGAAGGATCGTGGATGTGATGCCGGTCACCAGTGCCGGGGTGACTCTCATTACCGCCGGCGCCGACCCCCGATACGTGTCCGCATCCGATGCCGCAGCTCTGAGGTTCGAGAAGTTGCAGACCCGCCTGGGTGAGGGACCCTGGCTCGAGGCATGGCAGACCGGGACTGCTGAGGCCGTGGCCGCCGCCTATCTCCTTAACGCACAAGCCCGTGCCGATCTGCAGCAGGCGTCGGACCGTTCCCTGCACAGCGCCATGCACGATCCTCTGACGCGCCTTCCGAACCGGACTCTGTTCACGAGCAGACTCGAGCATGCGATCGACCGTCGCCGTCGCTCGGGAGGCACCATGGCGGTGTGCTTCCTTGATCTGGATCGATTCAAGGAGGTCAATGACTCATGCGGTCACGCCGTCGGTGACGAGCTTCTGGTCGCCTTTGCCGGGCGCGTGGCGAAGGAGCTCCGGCTGGGTGACACTCTGGCCCGCATGTACGGCGACGAATTCCTCCTGCTGCTGGAGGAGTTGACAGACTGCTCTGAGGCTGACGCCATAGCGCAGCGCATCTCTGACGCGGTGTCGGATCTGTTCATGGTCGGAGGGGCGGAGGTGGTGATCTCGGCCAGTATCGGGATCGCCTGTTCTGACCGCCACCCTCGGCGGCCGAAATCATCCGGGATGCCGACACCGCCATGTACATGTCCAAGCGCCGCGGTGGTGGCCGGCGGAGTTCGGCCGTTCGACTGGCGGCGGTGCTCGACTCTAGCCAGGGGGACCTGGCCGATGAGCTGCAGGGGGCAGCCGGCCGGGGAGAACTACGCCTGGAGTGCCGCCCAATGGCGAAGGTCGTGGACGGCAGGCTGTTCGGGTTCGAGGCGCTGACCGCTTGGTCGCATCCCTCCCGAGGTCTGATCCCTTCCGTGCTCATGCTGAGCGCGGTTGACGGCTCGAGGGTGGCCTCTGAGGTGGTGTCCTGGACTCTCGATCGGGCTTGTTCCGAGTGGCTCGTCTGGGGGCCCGGCCCGGCATCGCCCCGACAGACGCCGCTGGTGTTGGCCGTGAGATTCAGTGCCTACCAGGTGCTGGCGCCTGACTTCCGGGTCTCGGTGCTGAGAGCACTGGAGATAGCGCAGTTCGAGCCCGAACAACTGGTGATCGAGCTGCCCGAAGCTGCACTCGTTCAGGATGAGGACCGGGCCCGGGTGGTCCTGGTCGAGCTCAAGAGAGCCGGCGTCCGGTTCGGCCTCGACGGGTTCGGAGCGGGCAACTTCTCCTTCAACTATCTGAAGCGGTTACCCATCGACCTGGTGAAGGTGGACGAGAGCCTGACGGCGGAGGTGGTTCGGGACCGGGCGGCTGCAGCCGTCTTTTCGGCGGTCGTATCTCTGGCTCACTCCCTCGGAATGAGCACCCTCGCCCAGGGAGTCGATGAGCCGGCTCAACTCGACTGGCTGGCGAAGGAAGGCTGTGACCTATATCAAGGAGCGCTTCTGGCGGGGATGGAACCTTTCCCTGCCACTCCAGCAGACTCGGCCGCGTGACGCCCTTCATCACCGCTGGTGCCGGGTTCCTGGGCGCCGTGCTCTGGTTCGATCTCATGCACGACGTGCAGGTCCGGGGCCGGAGGGAGCCAGAGCTGACCGAGGCGGTGCTGGCCTCCATTGCCGGCTACTACCGGCGGGTCACCACCGAAGCGCGGCCGATGAACCGCTTGGTCGCCCTGGCCATGCTGACGACGGTGGGCACGGTGGCCGCCCAGCTGGCATCCGCTCGCCCCGCTCGTTGGGTGGGGGGACTCTCCATGGGACTGGTCCTGGCGCCGGTCCTTCTGGCCGGAGTACGGACAGTCCCCAATGCCGTCCGATTGGGGCGGCGGGCGATCCCCTGGATGTTCAGAGCCAGCTGGCCCGATCCATCTGGCGCGACCATGTCTTCTGCATCACCGCCATCCTCACCCTCTTGGCTCTCCAGTTGGCGTTCGGTCGTTGAAGACCCAGGAAGCCGGCTCCGGGTCGTCCTGCCATTCCTGCCCGAGGCATTAGGTACTCTCGAACGGCCACAGGGAGAGAACATGACCGACGTGGAAAAGCCGCCGATGCAGGACTGGGCCACCGACTTCGATCACACCCCTCCCGACTATGCCGCCCAGGCTACCGAGATCTGGGACGACCTCCGTGGCCGCTGTCCGGTGGCCGAGCCTTCCCTCCTGCCTGTGGCCGTAGAGGAGTTCCTGCGCTTCTACGCTCCGGTGACCATGGCCCGCATCGTCAAGGAGGAGGTAGAGGTGGGCGGTTGCACCTTCAAGCACGGGACTGGGTCCTGCCTTCCTTCCCGGCCGCCAACCGGAACCCGGAGTCCTGTGATCACGCCGACCACTTCGTCATCGACCGCGTCCGCAACCGCCACTCGGCCTTCGGATTGGGGATCCACCGCTGCCTGGGCTCGAACCTGGCCCGGATGGAGATGACCGTGGCCATCGGTGAGTGGATGCGGGCATTCCCCGATTTCGAGCTGGCCGATGCCGCGGCGGTCCGCTGGTCGACCGGCCAGGTCCGCGGGCCCCGCCAGCTGCCCGTCCGAATTCTCAAGCGAGGTGCCGAGTGAAGATCATCCTGGACAACTCCAAGTGCGAGGGTCACGGGCGCTGCTACGCCCTGGCCCCCGAGCTCTTCGACGCCGATGATGAGGGCTACTCCGTCCTCAAGATCACCGGTGACGTTCCGGCCGGTTCCGAGGAGCACGCCACCCTGGCCTCGGCCAACTGTCCCGAGTTCGCCATAACCGTCGAGGACTGAACGAGGGGATCAGGCCAGGGCGCCGGCGTTTTCGATCTCCAGCGTCGGGGCCGGGTCGGCCGGAGTGAAGCCGAGGACCTGTCCGTAGAAGGCCACCTCGGCCCGGATCACGGTGGTGATGGTGGCCGCCTGGCGGAAGCCGTGCTGCTCCCCGGGGAAGGCGATGTGAGCGAAAGGAAGCCCTTTGGCCCGCAGCGCCTCCGCCATCATCTCGGCCTGGTCCGGGGGGACTACCCGGTCCTCCAGGCCTTGGAAAAGGATGAGCGGGCAGCTCAGGCCGTCGGTGTGATGGATGGGGGAGCGCTCCCGGTAGAGAGCCTCGGCCTCCGGCCACGGACCGATCAGGCCGTCGAGGTAGCGGGATTCGAACTTGTGGGTGTCCCGGGCGAGGGCGCCGGCATCGGCCACCCCGTAGTGGCTCGCCCCCACGGCGAAGACATCTCGGAACGCCAACGCCGCCAGCGTCGTGTAACCCCCGGCGCTGCCTCCTCGTATGGCCAGGCGGTTGCGGTCTACCTCACCTTGGTCGGCCAGCCACAGGGCGGCATTCACACAGTCATCGACGTCCACTACTCCCCATTGGCCCCTCAGCGTCTGGCGATACTCCCGCCCGTAGCCGGTGCTGCCGCCGTAGTCCACGTCCACCACCGCCAGGCCCCGGCTGGTGAAGTACTGGATCACCGGGTCCAGCGCCGTCCCGGCCGCCCCGGTGGGTCCGCCGTGACTCTTGACGATCAGCGGAGGCAGCTCGCCCTCCGGACCGGTGAAGTCGGGATTGTCCGGCGGGTAGTAGAGGGCGTGGGCCGTCCGGCCCCCCGAGGAGGGGAACTCCACCGCCCGGGGCACCGAGATGTACTCGGCCTCGATGGACCGGGGGCGGCTGCGGGCCAGGACCTCCGGTTCAGCGCCATCGGCCCTGGCGCGGACAGCCGGCGCGGTTGGCTCGACGGGGATGCGGACCAGTACTCCTGATTCAGAGGGAGAAGCGGCCAGAACCAGCACCGCAGCATCCGTTCCGAGCAGACCGCCGAAGCTGGTCCACGGGCTGGCGATGGGTCGGGGCCGTCCGTTCTCCAGCACGGCCAGGGTGGTGGCTGCCTTGGCCGACCAGGTGACCACCGGGCGGCCGTCGGTCAGGAAGGTGTAGCTGCGCTGGCCGAAGGCCCAGTCCGGTCCGCCCATTTCCGCTTCCGGGGTGAAGATGGCCTCCCCGTCCGATCCGTCATCGGCGTAGAGGTTCCACCAGCCCGTCCGGTCCGAGAGGTAGAAGAGTCGGCCGGCCGGGTCCCAGCGAGGTTGGCTGATCGACTCCTCCGGCCCCCCGGCCACGCGGCGGTTCGGCCCGACCCCGCCCCCCGGTAGTAGCTGAGCCTCAACGAGGGTGGTGCCGTCCCAGGGCATGTTCGGGTGGTCCCAGGAAAGCCAGCACAGCCGGCTCCCGTCCGGGCTGACCCGGGGGGCGCTGTAGAAGTCGTGGCCTTCGGCCGCCACTTGTGGGCCATGCGATCCGTCGGCCGGGAAGGCGACGACGCGGTTTAGGACCACCCCGTCATCGCTGTGGATCTCCTGGACGGCCACGACGGTCCGGCCGTCGGGAGTGACGCTGAAGTCGGCGTAGCGCTCGGCCTGGGGCGCGGCCGGCTCCGGCGTGATGGTCACCGGCGCCGCCGGTCCCCCGTCCGGCGTCAGAGCGACGAACCAGACCCGCTGGTCGGAGAAATTGGAGAACAGGAGACCTGTCTTGGTCAGGGCTGTGCAGGCTCCGCCGTACTCATGGACCAGGGTCCGGGCCGAAAAGCCGGCCGGCACGAGGTCAGTGAGCGACCCGTCCGGGGCCCTCCGCACCGGAACGACCCGGCCGCCCTCGGTGGGTCTGCTCTCATTCCACACCACTTCCTCGCCCCGGATCAGTGGCTGGCCGAGGCCGACCACCGCCTCCACCAGGCGGTCAGCGGTGATCGGGGAGCGCCAGGAGCCATACGGAGCAGTGACGGGCATCGCCCGATCCTAGGAACCCCGCGATGGGCTCAGGCGCCGACGGCCAGCGGCAGGGCGTCGAGATAGGCGGCGGCGGCGGCCCGACCCCGCTCGATGAGTTGGCGAGAGTGGCTCATGTCGTTGTATCTGAGGGGTCCGGGATCGACCCCTGGGATCACCATGGCCTCGACTCCGGCCGGGAGCCGGGCGATGTCGGCCCCGAACCTGTGGCTGCGGGCGATCGAGAAGGACTGGAGAAGCACGTCCAGGGGACGCTTGGGAGCGGGCCGGGGCCGGCTGAAGTTTCCGACGTGGAAGATGATGAGCCGGGTGGCCCCCATGTCGAGGGCACGGGAGATCGGGACGTTGTTGACCACGCCGCCGTCGATCAACAGCTCTCCGTTGATTTCGACCGGGGGGTAGACCCCAGGCAGGGCGGCGGAGGCGGTCAGGGCCGGCAGTATCTCCCCGGTGGCGAACCAGCGCTCGGTGCCGGTGGCCAGGGAGGTGGCGACGACTTCGAAGGTCACCGGGGATTCCTCGAAGCGCTCGAAGACCAGGGCCTCTTTCATCAGCCCGACTAGGCCGTCGCTGGGGCATATGGAGCGCGAGCGGCGGGTGAGCAGTCGGACGGCGGACAGGCGGCCCGGAGGGAATAGGTGCTCGGTGCGCAGGGCCAGCCAGATCTCCTTGAGCCGCTGGATGCCGGCGGGGGTGGGGTCAGCCGCCACCGCCGCCGCGTTCAGGGCCCCGACCGAGCAACCCACCAGGGCGTCGGGTCGATATCCCCGGTCGATCACGGCCTCGAGCATGCCCACCTGCACGGCGCCGAGGTTGCCGCCGCCGCCGAGCACGAAGACGGTCCGCTGGTCAGGTGCCGCCGGCCGGATGTCATGGATGGTCAAGAACCTCACCTCCTGAAGAGGGGCCTACTTATGACAATGATCCGCGGGGGACCGGTCAGGCCATAGCTCATCCAGGGCATTTGGTGATGCCCCATGTGGGTGGGTGAGCACCCCCCGAGGAGCGGGTCAGCGGGTGCGGGCGCCCACCAGCTGTCCGTGGTCCTCGCCGAAGAGGTAGAAGGCCTGGCCGCCGGCGCCGCGCACTTCGGCGGTGGCGGCGTGGTGCAGGACGGTTCGGCCGGAAGGGGTATCCACATTGACATCCCCGACCGGCTCGAAATGCTCGATCTTGAGGCTCTCGCTACCGACTACCAGCCGGTTGGTCGAGGGCTGATCCGCTGGCTCCAACTCGCACTGCAGCTTGGCCCACATAACGATCCGTCCTCCCGGGTCCCGTGACCCTGCGAAGGATCTTTCGGCACTTCGACCGGAAAACCTGAGAATACGGACCAACCTCGCGATTGACCCAGAAACCCAAAAGGGGGCCCGCGCCTGGGACGGGCCCCCGATGGGGAGCAGAGCGTGAAAGGCCGGGTGTTCAGTTGGAGGTGGGGGGCTGGCTGGAGTTGGACGTGGAGGAGGTCCGGGTGTCCGAGGACACCCGGCGGATCAGGAAGGGATTGGCGCCGGGATGGGACTCGTTGGTGCCCAGGTGGATGTAACTGGTCTGGACCCGGCCACTGTCGGCCTTCAGTTCAACTTTGAGGCCGGGCGTACAGGTGGTGGTGAAGTCGACGCCGTCGATTCCTCCGTAGTTGTTGAAGTCGAAGGTCAGGGTGTGTCCGTTGCTGCCCACCGTCACCGAGTCGTTCTTCTCCAGGTCGATCCGCTTGACGTTCCCGAAGGTGCCGGCGGTGCTGATGGTCCCGGTGAAGTCGACGTGATTGGCCTTACCGGGTAGGCGGGGATGAGACACCCGCAGGCCCCAGCCCCCCTTGGTGTAATGCCAGAGGTAGACGCCGTCAGAACCGGCCTTGAAGTTGGCCGGTTCGCCCTGAACGTAAGCCGGCCACTCGGAATCGGAGTTGCAGGACCCACTGCTGGCAGCTCCCGAAGCGTTGCTCGGGGGCGCCGTGTCGGCGAAGGCCGTCGATCCGAAGCCGATGATGGTGGTGGCCGCCAGTGCCGAGGCGGCCAGAGCTTTGATTCGCATTGCTTTCTCCTCTCGGTCCGCCCGGGCCGCTCCCGGGTGGCTGACAGGCAGTGTGGGGCCCACCTGTTGGCCGCCTGAGAGGAAGTTGTGAGGGTTCTGTTAGGCCCGGGCCCGGCTTGGTAACATTTGTGCCAGGCGCCGGCGCTCCGGCTGCGCCTCCCTAGAAGGAATCCCGTGCTCGCGACGCGCCCTGACATCCGCAACCTGGCCATCGTGGCCCATGTCGACCACGGTAAGACGACCCTGGTGGACGCCATGCTGCGCCAGTCAGGGGCCTTCGGCGCCCACGAAGAGCTGGTTGACCGCGTCCTGGATTCCAATGACCTGGAGCGGGAGAAGGGCATCACCATCCTGGCCAAGAACGCCAGCATCCTCCACAGCGGAGTCAGGGTGAACCTGATCGATACCCCCGGCCACGCCGACTTCGGCGGGGAGGTCGAGCGAGGCCTGACCATGGCCGACGGGATCCTGCTCCTGGTGGACGCCAGCGAGGGACCCCTGCCTCAGACCCGCTTCGTCCTCCGCAAGGCGCTGGAGGCCAAGCTGCCGGTGATCCTGGTGGTGAACAAGGTGGACCGTCAGGACGCCCGCATATCCGAGGTGGTCGATGAGGTCTACGAGCTGTTCCTGGACCTCGACGCCGCTGAGGACCAGATCGACTTCCCCATTATCTACAGCAATGGCCGGGCCGGGCGGGCCTGGACCAAGGTCGAGTCCATCGGAGAGACAGGGGACCTTGAGCCGCTCTTCAAGACCATCATGGAGACGATTCCGGCCCCGAGCTACGAGCCCGACCATCCGCTGCAGGCTCTGGTCACCAACCTGGACGCGTCACCGTATGTGGGCCGGTTGGCCCTGTGCCGGATCCTCAACGGCTCCCTGCGCAAGGGCCAGCAGGTGGCCTGGTGCCGGCGGACCGGAGCGGTGGAGACGGTCAAGGTGACCGAGCTCTATATGACCGAGAACCTGGCCCGGGTGTCGGTGGAGAGCGCCGGCCCGGGTGACATCGTGGCCATCGCGGGAATCGCGGAGATAACCATCGGGGAGACGATCGCCGATCCGAGCGACGCCCGACCGCTACCTGTGACCCACGTGGATGAGCCGACGCTGTCCATGGTCGTCGGCGTCAACACCTCACCCCTGGCCGGCCAGGAGGGCAAGAAGCTCACGGCCCGGATGATCAAGGATCGCCTGGATGCGGAGCTGGTCGGAAATGTATCGATAGCGGTGCTGCCTACCGAGCGGCCCGACGCCTGGGAGGTCCAGGGCCGGGGCGAGCTGCAGCTGGCCGTGCTGGTGGAGATGATGCGCCGGGAGGGCTTCGAACTCACGGTAGGCAAGCCCCGCGTCCTCACCCAGCTGGTGAACGGCAAGGTATTGGAGCCGGTCGAGCGGGTGACCATCGACGTACCCGAGGACTACCTCGGTCTGGTGACCCAGCTGGTCGCCCTGCGCAAGGGACGACTGGAGCAGATGGTCAACCACGGCACCGGCTGGGTCCGGATGGAGTACCTGGTGCCGGCCCGGGGTCTCATCGGCTTCCGCACCGAGTTCCTCACCGACACCCGCGGCACCGGCATCCTCCACCACATCTACGACCGTCACGAGCCCTGGTTCGGCCCCCTGCGCACCCGACCCACCGGGAGCCTGGTGGCCGATCGTCGGGGTATGACCACCAGTTATTCGATCATCGGGCTGCAGGAGCGCGGTGTTCTCTTTGTGGGGCCGGGCATTGAGGTCTACGAGGGCATGATCGTGGGAGAGAACGCCCGGTCCGATGACATGGACGTCAACATCACCAAGCCCAAGCAGCTCACCAACCACCGGGCGGCGGCCGCCGAGATCCTCGAGCGGCTGATCCCCCACCAGGAGCTGTCGCTCGAGCAGGCGCTCGAGTTCATATCTGAGGACGAATATGTCGAGGTGACGCCCAAGACGGTCCGCCTGCGCAAGGCCGAACTGGAGCAGGCGACCCGGGGCCGCCGGGCCGCCCAGGCCAAGCGGGCGCGCCTGGCCGCCGCCAACGCCTGAGGCGCGAGCGGGACACGAGGGCCCCGACGCCCGGCCTTTAGGGCGGCGGCAGCTCCCGGCCGGCCAGACGGGCGGCGGCCGCGGCGAGCGCCTCATAGAGGTCACGCTCATCGGCCGGCAGGGCCCGGCGGTGGCGGTCGAGGGTGTCCCAGTCGCCCCGGGAGACCGGTCCGGTCAGAGCTCCGGTTGCCCCGAGGGCAGCCGCGTTTTCGAGGGAGCCGCGGGCCAAAGCTATGAAGGCGTCCGGTGGCAGGCCGAGTTCGGACGCCAACCGGTCGACCTGGCCGAGCAGCGCCACCAGATGGTTGGAGGCGATGGTGGCGGTGGCATGGTAGAGGGCCCTCCTGTCCGCCGGCACGGGCAGCGACCGCCCGCCCAGGGCCGTTACCAACCGCGCGGCAGCCTCGGTGGCGGCGGGGTCTGCTTCGAAGCCGAACCAGACCCCGGACAGAAGGACGTCCGCGCCCCGCTCCTGCGTCAGCGACACCAGGGGGTGGATGGCCGCCCGGCGTTCGTGGGCTCCGAGGATCTCGGTACCGGCGGAACCGGCCAGATGGACGAGGACAGCGGTCGGGTCGGCTTCGATGGCGGCGGCCACAGCGGCGATGTCGGAATCCCTGACGGCCACGATGACATAGTCGGTGCCGTGGGCTGCGCCGGCCACCGACTGGCCCCGGGCCAGGCTGCCCAGGCTCGACCAGCCGGCTCTCACGAGGGCCGTGCTCATCGAACTGCCGGCGCGGCCGGGGCCTATGACGCGGAAGGTCGTCAAGGGTGGGCGGTCTGATTGCTTGTCATCAGCGCGACGGTAACCACCCTCGTGCAATCCGGTGTTGTTACTGTGCGGTCTCCAGCAGGCTGACCAGAGGGGATACAGATGCCGGAAGTCGGGGATCGGGTCGCGGTTGCGTCCAACAAGATGGGCACTCCGCCGCGCGAGGGCACGGTCAGGGCGGTCAGTGGCCGGATGGTGACGATCGAGTGGGCCAACGGCGGCCAGACCATGCTGACCGCCGGGCCGGGAGGGATCGAGGTGCTTCGTCGGTCGCGGTCTGGAGGGGCGGCCAAGAAGGCTGCGCCGGCCAAGAAGGCTGCGCCGGCCAAGAAGGCCGCTTCGGCCAAGAAGGCCGCGCCGGCCAAGAAGAAGGCTGCGCCGGCCAAGAAGGTCGCTCCGGCCAAGAAGGTCGCTCCGGCCAAGAAGGCCGCTCCGGCCAGGAAGGCCGCTCCGGCCAGGAAGGCCGCTCCGGCCAAGAAGGCCGCTCCGGCCAAGAAGAAGGCGGCTGCACCGGCCAAGAAGAAGACCGCCCCGGCCAAGAAGGCGGCCCCAGCCGCCAGGAAGAAGGCCTAAGCCCGGCGGTTGGTCTTGACGTCCCGGAAGGGGATGTCGGCGTCAACCGAGGGCTCCCGGGGCAGGCCGAGGCTGCGCTCGCCCAGGATGTTGTGCTGGACCTCGTCGGTGCCCCCGGCTATGGAGCCGGCCGGGACCGAGACGATGATCTCAGCCAAGATCCCGCCCAGGACGGAGTCGGGCCCGTTGAGCATGGCGGCCGGGCCGGCAATGTGGGCGTGCAGGGACGAGGAGCGCCGGGCGATGTCGGTGCCGGTCAATTTGGCCAGCGAGCCCTCCGGGCCGGGAGCCTGGCCCTGGGCCCGGGCGGCCAGCGCCCGCCGGACGTTCCAACGGGCGACCCGCTCACGGATCTCGACGTCGGCCAGGCGCTGGCGGATGAGGGGGTCATCGGCGCGCCCGGAGTCCCTGGTCTGGGGGGCCAGCAGGTCAGGCCGCCCGGCCCGCTGCGGATACCAGGAGTAGGTGCGCAGGTAGTCACCGTCCTCGGCCATGGCCTCCCTGACGGTCCGACCGGCGGCGGAGGCGGATCCAGGGGCGCTCCGGTTGGCCCCCAGGTTTCGCTCGTGGGCGAGGGTGGTGAGAGCGGCGGCCCAGCCGTCGCCTTCCCGACCGAGGATGTTCTCGTGCGGCACCACGGCCTCGGTCAGGAAGACCTCGTTGAACGAAGCGTGGTAGTTCATCTGGCGCAGCGGCCGCACCTCGACCCCGTCCTGGTGCATGGGCAGGGCGAAGTAGGTGATGCCCCGGTGTTTCGGGGCGTCCCAGTCAGTGCGGGCGAGAAGCATCCCGTAGTCGGCCGTCCTGGCCCCGGTGGTCCACACCTTCTGACCGTTGACGACCCATTGGTCCCCGTCCCGCACGGCACGGGTCGTGAGGCCGGCCAGGTCCGAACCGTTCCCGGGCTCGCTGAAGAGCTGGCACCAGCGCTCCTCCCCGGTGAGGATGCCCCGCAGCAGCCGCCGCTGGAGGTCCTCTGGGCCGTGGCGCAGCAGGGTCGGGGCAGCCAGAGCCATGCCCGAACCGCCGGCCGCCCCCACCGCTCCGGCGGCGGCCATCTCCTCGGCCAGCCCGGTGGCGTAGGCATCGGGTAGTCCCCGCCCGTAGCGATCGGCCGGCCAGTTGGGCGCCGCCCAGCCCGAGTCGACCAGCAAGCGGCGCCACTCGGCCAGCGGGCGCTCGGGGTCCCACCATTCGGCCAACCACGCCCGCAGCTCGGCGCGGGCCGTCTGTTCATCGGGCGTGGCGACCACCTCGATCCTCCAGGTCAGTCCGTGCGCTCGGTGACGTGGGCGACCACGTACAGCCGCCCGTCCACCCGTAGCGGCTCCAGCCGCACGTGGATCGGGACCAGGGTCCCATCCATGGGCCGCTCCAGCTCCGGCTCCAGGCCGGGGTCCATCTCCCGGTCGTTGGGCTCGGCCTGGAAGCCGCGGCGGTAAGCCTGGTGCCCCCATCGCTTCTTCTCCGGCACCAGCATCTCGACGAACTCCCCCACGATGTCGGCAGACGCCACCTCGAAGAGGGCCTCGGCCGCCTCGGTCATAAGGGCGATCACGCCCTCCTGGTCCACCACCACCAGGGCCTCGGAGGATGACTGGAGTGAGGTGACTTCGCTGGGGAGCTCAGTGCTCGACATGGGCGGCAAGGTACACGGCCCGCCCGACCCGCCCGGCGACCGACCGGCACGGATGCGCCCGCCGGGTACACCGTCGCCTACCCGCCACCGGTCAGACTGGCCGTATGGCCATTCAGGGGGGACGAGCCGGCCACGTCAGAGCCAGCCTGGGCCTGGCCACCGTATGCGGGGTCCTGTTCCTGACCTTCCTGGACAACACCATCGTGAGCGTGACCCTGGCCGATATCCAGGGCCGTCTCCACGCCGGGGTGGTGTCGCTGCAGTGGGTCGTGAACGGATACGCCCTCGTCTTCGCCGCCCTGATGCTCACCGGCGGCACCCTGGGCGACCTGCTCGGGCGCAAGAGGGTCATGTTGGTCGGCGTCGGCATCTTCTGCGCCGGCTCGGTATTGGCCGCCCTGGCCCCCAACGTCGATGTGCTCATAGCCGGGCGGGTCGTGATGGGCGTGGGGGCGGCGGCGTCCGAGCCGGGCACGCTGTCGGTCATCCGCCACCTGTACCCGGACCGGGCGGTGCGGGCCCGGGCCGTCGGTATCTGGGCGGCCGTGTCCGGCCTGGCCCTGGCCCTGGGCCCGGTGGTCGGGGGAGTGCTGGTGGGAGTGGCCGACTGGCGGGCCGTCTTCTGGTTCAACCTCGGCTTCGGCCTGTTGGCCTTCGGGGCGGCCGCCTGGGTCCTACCCGAAAGCTCCGACCCCGAGGGCCGCCACATCGACCTGCCGGGCTTCGTCCTCGGCGCCGGAGCCCTGGCCTGCTCCGCTTTCGGCATCATCCTGGGCGAAACGGCGGGCTACACCAGGTGGTGGGTGGTGGCGTTGCTGGCCGGCTCTGTGTTCCTCGGTTACGTGTTCACCCAGGTGGAGAGTAGGACGGGTGACCCAGTGCTGGTTATGTCGCTCTTCCGTAACCCCACTTTCAGCGGGGCCAATCTCATCGCCTTCATCAACTACTTCGCCACCTTCGCCATCTTCTTCTTCTGTGCCCTGTACCTGCAGTTGATTGGAAGCCGGACGTCGGTGGCGGTGGCCCTCATGTTCGTGCCGATGGCGGCCGGCCTGGTGCTGGCTTCGACCCTGACCGGGCGCTGGGTGGCGGTATCCGGACCGGCTGTGCCCATAGTGGTGGGCTGTCTGCTCGGCGCAGCCGGGACCCTGGCCACCGGCGCGGTGATGGGGCCCCATGTCACCTTCCTGGCCCTCGCTCCGGTGCTGGGCGTGGCCGGGGTCGGCTTCGGAATGGCCGTGGTGCCGGTGACGTCCTCGGTGCTGAATGTCGCACCTGCCGAGCGCTCGGGCATGGCCGCCTCGGTGACCAATACCGCCCGGGAGATGGGAGCGGTCCTGGGGGTGGCCGTGCTGGGCGCCCTGGTCAACACCACCCTGACCTCCAAGCTGGTGGCCACCATGAAGGCCCTGCACATCCCCTCCAGCTTCCAGGGCCTGGTGCTGACCTATGTGATGACCGGCCAGAGCCCGTCCTCCATCGGCGGGGTCAGCACCAACAACCCGGTCATCAAGGCCCTGGAAGCCAAGATCACCGACGCCGCCTATCACGGCTTCCTGACCGGCCTGCGGGTCGCCCTGGAGCTGGCCGGAGCCATGCTGGTGGGCGGTGCACTGATCGCGGCCGCCACCGTGCGGCGCAGCCGGGCCGATCCGGACTCTGAGGCGCCCGGCCCGGCAGCCGGCCCGGCAGGCCGGCCCGGTCCGGCCCTTAGTATCGATACGTGACCACGCTCTATTTCCGGCAGCTGCTCTCGGGCCGGGACTTTGCTGTCGAGGATGCGATGGCGGCCCAGATGGTCAACTTCGTCTATCTCATCGGGGATCGTGATACCGGTGAGGCGGTGGTGGTTGACCCCGCTTATGCGGTGGCCGAGTTGGTGGACGTGCTGGAGGCCGACGGGATGCGCCTGACCGGCGTGCTGGCCACCCACCACCATCCTGACCACGTCGGCGGGTCGATGATGGGCCACGGCATCGAGGGCATCGAGCGGCTGCTGGAGACCTACGACGTGCCCGTGCACGTCAACCGGCATGAGGCCGGCCTGGTCACGAAGGTCACCGGGGTCGGCGCCGGCCAGCTGGTCGCCCACGAGGGCGGGGACGTGCTCAGCGTCGGGGGCCTGGAGCTGAGCATGATCCACACGCCCGGGCACACCCCGGGCAGTCAGTGCTTCCTCTTCGACGGGATGCTGGTGGCCGGTGACACCCTGTTCCTGCAGGGTTGCGGGCGGACCGACCTGCCCGGCAGCGATCCCGAGGCCATGTTCCACAGTCTGCGCACCCTGGCGGCGTTACCGGATGAGACGGCCCTCTTCCCCGGCCACCGGTATTCCCCGCCGTCCTCGGCGGTGATGGGAGCGGTCAAGGAGATGAACCCGGTCCTGCGGGTGCCGGACAAGGAACAGTGGCTGGCGGCGTGGAACTGAGGTGTCGGGCCGAGGCCCGGACAAGGGGGGATCGATGAGCGGCAGCGAGTGGAGCCTGGGCCGGCTGGCGAGGGACAACGCCGCCGTATTCGAGGATGGGGTGGCCCTCAGCAGCGAGGCCGGCCAGGTGACCTGGCGGGAGCTGGACGAGCGGTCCAGCCGGGCCGCTCAGGCCCTGGCCGCCGATGGGATCGGCCCGGGCAGCCGGGTGGCCTTCCTGGACAAGAACACCCCTGAGTTCTTCGACGTCCTGTTGGGGGCGGGCAAGCTCGGAGCGGTCCTGGTGCCGGTCAACTGGCGGCTGGCCCCGGCCGAGATGGCCCACATCATCGAGGACGCCGCCGCCACCGTACTGGTCATCGGGTCGGAGTACGCGGCGAGCGTCAAGGAGATCGGCCCCGATCTCACCCACGTCAAGCGCACGGTCGTGCTCGGTCCCGAATACGAGGACTGGCTGGCCTCCCAGCCGGCCACCGACCCCGGCTACCGCTCCCAGCCCGAAGACGTCGCCATCCAGCTCTACACCTCGGGCACCACCGGTCTGCCCAAGGGGGCGATGCTGGCCAACGCCAACTTCGGCGCCATCCTCGATCAGGTGGTGGGGCCGTGGCGGCTCGACCCGACGTCGGTCAGCGCCGTGGCCATGCCCCTGTTCCACATCGGCGGTTCCGGCTGGGCTCTGGCCGGCATGACGGTTGGAGCCCGCTCGGTGATCGTCCGGGAGATGGTCCCCGCCGATCTCATCCGCATCTTCGAAACGGAGCAGGTGACCAACGCTTTTCTCGTCCCCGCCGTGCTCCAGATGGTGTGCGCGACGGATGGGGCGCAGACCGCTGACTTTTCCGCCCTCCGGGCGATCAACTACGGGGCATCCCCGATCACCGATGATGCCCTACAGCGGGCCATCGCCACTTTCGGATGCGAGTTCATCCAGCTCTACGGACTGACCGAGACCACCGGGGCCATCACCCAGCTCGACGCCGCCGATCACGATCCGGGCGGGGCCCGCTCCCGCCTGTTGCGTTCGGTGGGCAAGCCCTATCCGTTTGCGCAGATCAGAATCGTCGATCCCGACGATGGTGAGGAGCGGGCTGCAGGGGAGGTGGGCGAGCTGTGGGCCAAGGGCCCCCAGACCATGAAGGGCTACTGGAACAAGCCCGAGGACACCGCCCGGGTCATCGACGCCGACGGCTGGTTCCGCACCGGGGACGCCGGCTACCGTGACGAAGAGGGCTACATCTTCCTGACCGACCGCATCAAGGACATGATCGTGAGCGGCGGGGAGAACATCTACCCGGCCGAGGTGGAGAACGCTCTGGCCTCCCATCCGGCGGTCGGTGACGTGGCCGTTATCGGCGTGCCCGACGAGCGTTGGGGCGAGACGCCCAAGGCCATGGTGGTCCTGCGGCCAGGGGTCGAGGGCGGCCCCGACCAGGCCCGCTCCATCATCGACTTCGCCCGGGAGCGCCTGGCCCACTACAAGTGCCCGACCTCGGTGGATTTCATCGACCTGCTGCCCCGCAACCCGTCGGGCAAAATCCTCAAGCGGGAGCTGCGCGAGCCCTTCTGGGAGGGTCGGGCCCGCCGGGTCAACTGACGTCTTGGGAATCGGCCGGGCGGCCGGCCCAGCCGCCTGGGGGGTCAGCCGCCTGAAGGGTCAGCCGCCTGAAGGATCAGCCGCCTGAGGCCGGGCGCCGAGGGGTGCCGGTGGACGCCGGCGGGTGCAGCCCGGTGCGCCCCCCCGGTCCCACCTGCTCGGCCACGATCCCGCGCAGAAGGTCCCGCACCGCCCGAGCCGGCGCCGACAGCAGCCCGCGGTGGCGGGTGACGACTCCGACGGTGCGGCGGGGCAGGCCCTGCACGGCCACCGTCACCCACCGGTCCTGGAGATAGTCCGGTACGGCGCAGGCGGGCAGGATGGCCGGGCCGTGGCCGTCGAAGGTGAGCGAGGCGATGAGCCGAACGCCGTCCACGTCAGCTTTGGGGGTGAGGGCGACGGGGTGGTCCCGCCCCTGGCCCAGAGCGGTCTCCAGCTCCCGGCGCAGGGTGGTGCCCTGCATGGGCAGCAGCAGAGGGATGGAGCACAGCTCCTCGACCGATATGTCGGTCCGGCCGGCCAGGGGATCTTCGGGGGCCACGACCAGGACCAGGTCCTCATCGAAGAGTCCCTCACCATTCAGATCCTCATCGGCGGAGGGGAGGCTGCTCACGGCCAGGTCGAGCCGGCCGGCCTGAAGCCGATCGGCCAGCTCGGCCGAGGTGCCTTCGGCCACGCTTAGATGCACGCCCGGGTGGAGCCCGCCCATCTCCTCCAACACCCTGGGGGCCAGCCAGCGGGCGGTGGTGCCGATCATGCCCAGGCTGACGGTGCCGGCCACCACGTTGCGCACGGCGGCCACGTCGGCCACCAAGGCCTCCATCTCCACCATCATCCGCCGGGCCCGGGCCACCACCACCCGACCCTCCTCGGTGAGCGCTCCCCGGGACCGGTCGAATAGCGGCGTGCCCAACTCCCGTTCCAGCCTGGCGATGTGGGTCGAGACGTTGGACTGGACCGTCCCGAGGGCGTCAGCAGCGGCCGAAAATGTCCCGTGCTCGGCCAGAGCCAGGATGGCTGACAGCTGGCGCAGCTCCATGGCCGGGGACGCTAATAGGGGTCCGCGGTAGCCTTCGCCCGTGGGGAACACAGCCGCCTTCTTCGACCTTGACCGCACCGTGCTCCGTCGGGCCAGCGGACCACTCATAAGTGAGGCCCTGGCCGCCGCCGGCGTGGTGCCCAGCCGGGGGGCCGGGGTGGGCGGCGTCTTCTACAAGATCTACGACATCGTGGGTGAGACCCTGCCGTCCATGGCCATGGCCCGGGCCGCCGCCCTGATTGCCAGGGGTTGGCCGGCTGACACCGTCCGCCAAGCCGGGCGGGAGGTGGCGGAGAGGCTGGAGGAACTGGTGGCTCCCTTCGCCCGGCCGTTGATCAAGCATCACCAGGACATGGGCCACAGCGTGGTGCTGGCCACCACCACGCCGATGCACCTGATCGAGCCCTTCGCGGCCAAGATGGGCTTCGACGACGTCATTGCCACCCGCTACGCCGAGCGCGACGGTGCATTCACCGGGGCTCTGGAGGGCGAGTTCGTCTGGGCCCGGGGCAAGCTGGCCGCCGTGCGGCGCTGGGCCGGTGCCCACAACGTGGACATGTCGGACAGCTTCGCCTACTCGGACAGCTTCTACGACCTGCCCCTGCTCGGTGCCGTCGGCCATCCGGCGGCCGTCAATCCCGATCCCCGCCTGCTGGCCTACGCCACCTTGCGGCGCTGGCCGGTGCTCAACCTGGATGCTCCTCCGGGAGTGGTGAAGGTGGCCGGGGTCGAGTTGATGGACATGGTCCGCTGGGTGTCCAACCCGGCGTTCGTGCCCTTCGCCCGCTTCGACATCGAAGGGGCCGAGCACATTCCGTCCACCGGGCCGGTCATCGTGGTCTCCAACCACCGCTCCTACTTCGACTTCGTGGCCATGGGCATGGTCGTGCTCGGCCGGGGCCGGAACCTGCGCTTCCTGGGCAAGAAGGAGGTCTTCGACGCCCCCCTCATCGGCTCGCTGGCGTCGGCCGCGGGCGGCATCCGGGTGGATCGGGGCACGGGCAGCAGCCAGCCTCTGGAGGCCGCCGCCGCCGCCCTCGAAGGCGGGGAGGCGGTGGCCATCCTTCCCCAGGGCACTATTCCCCGGGGCAAGGACTTCTTCGAGCCCAAGCTGGTGGGCAAGACCGGGGCTGCCCGCCTGGCCGCCATGACCGGCGCTCCGGTCGTTCCCATCGGGCTGTGGGGCACTGAAGAGGTGTGGCCGCGGCGGATGCGGGTACCCCGTATCCATCAGGTGCTCAAGCCGCCCAGGATCCGCGTCCGGGTCGGCCCGCCCGTGGCTCTGTCGGGAGCGGATCCCCACGCCGACACCGAGGCCATCATGAAGGCGATCACCGAGCTACTGCCGCCCGAGGCCCGGCGTCGGCGTCGGCCTACCCCTGAACAGATCGCCATGGCCACTCCCGCCAACGCGCGGGTCGAGGCCTGAGCCCGCCGGCCCGCAGCCGGGCTGCCGCCGAGGGTCTGGGCCTGCCGGCCCGCACCCGGGCAGCCGCCGGACTGGGCCGGGCGGTGGGCCGCGCCTCGCGTCTGGCCGGCCGGGGCGGGGGAGGGGTCATCGGGGGCCGGGTCACGCTGCTGGTCGATCCCGACGCTCTGGCCCGCCTGTCCGCCGGCCGTCGCTCGGTGCTGGTCAGCGGCACCAATGGCAAGACCACCACCACCCGCCTGTTGGTCGCCGCCCTGGCCACGGCCGGACCGACCGCCACCAACTCCGGCGGGGCCAACCTCCCCTTCGGACTGGTGGCCGCTCTCTCCGGAGCTGCTCCGGGAGGGCTGGCCGCCCTGGAGGTGGACGAGGCCTACCTGGGTCAGGTGGCCGCCGCCGCTCGGCCCGAGGTGGTCTGCCTGCTCAACCTGAGCCGGGACCAGCTCGACCGCATCAGCGAGGTGAGGATGTTGGCCGGGCGCTGGCGCCAAGCCTTGGCGGGCACCGGCGGGGACGGCGCCTCCGGCGTCGGGGCTGGCGCCGCTTCTGGGGACCCTTCGGCCGACGCCCCGGCAGGTGCCCACGGCGGGCCGGTGGTGGTGGCCAACGCCGATGACCCCATGGTCGTCTGGGCCGCCTCGGGCGCGGCCCGGGTGGTGTGGGTGGGTGCCGGCCTGTCCTGGCGGCTGGACGCCACCGGCTGTCCCCGGTGCGAGGGCCGCATCCAGTTCACCGACGCTGCCTGGTCGTGCGCGGACTGCGGCTTCGCCCGCCCCGATGTCCACGTCAGCGTCGATGACGGCGCCATGACCGACCGGTCAGGCCGGCGCCACCCTTTCACCCTGTCGCTGCCGGGGCGGTGCAATAGGTCCAACGCCGCCATGGCGGCCACCGCCGCCTCCCTCCTCGGCGTGGATGAGGCCCAGGCTCTCACCGCCATGGAGCCGGTAGCGGAAGTGACGGGCCGGTATGGAGTGATGCGGGTCGGCGGTGTGCCGGCCCGCATGCTGCTGTCCAAGAACCCGGCCGGTTGGATGGAGATATTCGACTTCCTCCGGCCGGCGCCGTCCCCGGTGGTGGTGGCCATCAACTCCCGGATCGCGGACGGGCGTGACCCGTCCTGGCTGTGGGACGTCCCCTTCGAGCGGCTGGCCGGCCGGCAGGTGGTGGCCACGGGCGAGCGGTGCCGGGACCTGGCCGTGCGGCTGCGCTATGCCGAGGTCGACCATGTGATGGTTGTAGACGCCGTGGCGGCGGTGGCCGAAGCCCGTCGCCTGGGCGACCAGTCCGCCCCGGTCGACGTGGTGGCCAACTACACCGCCTTCCAGAGACTGCGCCGGGCGGCCGTGGATGCCTGAGGAGGGCGCCGTCGCGTCGCCTTCACCTCCCTCGCGGCGGCGGGGCGGGGACTCGGCTGTGCGGGTGGTGGTGGTGCACCCCGATCTGCTCGGCACCTACGGGGACGGGGGCAACGGCCTGATCTTGTCCCGGCGCCTGCAGTGGAGGGGCTTCGCGGTCGAACTCATCGAAGCCATGTCGGACAGTCAGGTTCCCGCCTCGGGAGATGTCTACTGCCTCGGCGGAGGAGAGGACGCCGCCCAACACCGGGCCGCGGCCGAGTTGGCGGCCGGCAATCCGTTGGGACAGGCGGTGGACAACGGCGCCGCCGTGCTGGCGGTGTGCGCCGGCTTCCAGGTCCTCGGTCACCGATACCCGTCAGCGGACGGGCAGATGCGCGACGGCCTCGGCCTCATCGACATCGAGACTCGCAAAGGCACCGGGCGCCGGCCGGTCGGGGAGTTGGTGGTCACGCCGTCATCGGGTCTCGGCCTGCCCCAGATGACCGGCTACGAGAACCATGGTGGGCTCACCTCGCTGGGACCGGGCGCACAGCCGCTCGGGCACGTCGACGCCGGTATTGGCAATGGCGGGGGAGACGGCCGCGAGGGCGCCGTAGTGGGACGGGTGATCGGCACCTACATGCACGGGCCGGTTCTGGCCCGAAATCCGGCCCTGGCCGACCTGATCCTCTCCTCGGTGGTCGGCACGCTTGACCCGCTGGACGATTCCGAGGCCGAGTCGCTGCGGGCTGAGCGTCTCCAGACCGTGAGGATCCCTGGTCGTAGCGGCCGCTGGCACTGGAGAGATCGGTTGACTTCGCGCCGCTGATCTTCAGTCCACCAGGCGCAACCCGGATGGCGCCATCGACGCCTCCGGGGCCGAGGACAACTCGACCACGAACTCGGTGCGGTCGGCCGGGAAGACGTGCTCGGCGGCAATCACCGCCGTTCCATCGGTGGTCCGGGTTATGCGCTCGCAGCGCAGGACCGGGGAGCCCACCGGGATCTCCAACAGCGCCGCATCGTCCTTGGACGCCGCCCCGGCCCCGATGGTCTGGGATGCGCCGCCGAGCGGGACGTCGAGGAGGTCGTAGAACGAAGCCCGCTCCACGTCGTCCCGCGACAGGGACGAGCCCAGGGTGGCCGGGACCCACACCGTCACCCGGGCGAAGGGGAGTCCGTCGGCCAGGTTGAGCCGGCGGACCTGCAACACGTCGGTTGTCCCGAGGGTTTCGGCCACGTGCGCCGGCGCCCGCACGAAGCCGAAGTCCAACACCTTGCGCTCGGGCCGCCGCCCGGAGGCAGCCAGGTCGTCCTCGATGGTCCCCAGCCGGCCGAGGGTCTGGCGCAACGGCTCCACGGCGGCAAACCACCCGAATCCCTGCCTCGCCCCCGCCACCCCCTCGGCCCGCAGCAGCTCCAGAGCCTTGCGCACCGTGACCCGGCTGACGGCGTAGGTTTTCGACAAATCGGACTCGCTCGGCAGCAGCCCCCCCGGACCGATCTGGCCCTCCTCGATCTGCCGGCGCAGCTCATCGGCGATGGTCCGGTAGCGCAGCTCTCGCACTTGCGACCCCTCTTCCACTTGTCCTATACTTGTATCACACAAGGAGGTTCCCATGCCTGCGGTAACCGCGATCACCCCCGTCGAACTCATCGAGGCTGTCTACGCCCGCCTGGCCGAGCGGGTCGAGATCGGCCGGCGCCGTCTGGGCCGTCCCCTCACCCTTACGGAAAAGATCCTCTTCAACCACCTGGCCGATCCGGAGGGTCAGGAACTGGAGCGGGGTCGCACCTACTCCGAGTTGTACCCCGATCGGGTGGCCATGCAGGACGCCACCGCCCAGATGGCCCTCCTTCAGTTCATGACCGCCGGCCTGGACCGGGTGGCGGTCCCCTCCACCGTCCACTGTGACCACCTCATCTCCGCCCGGGTGGGGGCCGAGGCGGATCTGGCCGTGGCCGAGGAAACCAATGCCGAGGTATATGGCTTCCTGCGCAGCGTGTCGGCCCGCTACGGCGTGGGCTTCTGGAAGCCGGGCTCGGGGATCATCCACCAGGTCGTGTTGGAGCAGTATGCCTTCCCCGGCGGGATGATCATCGGCACCGACAGCCACACCCCCAATGCCGGGGGCCTTTCCATGGTCGCCATCGGTGTCGGCGGCGCCGACGCCGTGGACGTGATGGTGGGCGGGACCTTCGGGGTGCGTTGGCCCCGCCTCATCGGCGTGCGCCTGACGGGAGAGCTCAACGGCTGGACCGCCCCCAAGGACATCATCTTGAAGGTGGCCCAGATCCTCACCGTCAGGGGCGGCACCGGCGCCATAGTCGAGTACTTCGGGCCCGGCGCCGACGGCATCAGCGCCACAGGCAAGGCCACCATCTGCAACATGGGCGCCGAGATCGGTGCCACCTGTTCGCTCTTTCCTTATGACAACCACTCGGCCCTGTATCTCAAGTCCACGGGCCGGGAGGCCTACGCCGATCTGGCCGACCGGGCGGCCGAACACCTGAAGGCCGACCCCGAGGTGGACTCGGATCCGAAGCGCTTCTTCGATGAGGTAATCGAAATCGACCTATCCACCCTCGAGCCGCACATCGTCGGACCCCACACCCCCGATCTGGCCCGCCCGGTCTCCGCCATCGGCGCCGAGGCCAAGGCCAACGGCTGGCCCGTTGAGCTGTCCGACTGCCTGGTCGGCTCCTGCACCAACTCCTCCTACGAGGACATCACCCGGGCCGCCTCTGTCGCCCGCCAGGCCTCTGCCCGCGGCCTGCGGGCCCGAGTGCCCCTCTTGGTCACTCCGGGTTCGGAGCGGGTGCGGGCCACCATCGAACGCGACGGCCTGCTGGCCGACCTCGAGGCCATCGGTGCCACTGTGCTGGCCAACGCCTGCGGCCCCTGCATCGGTCAATGGGACCGGGAGGACGTGGCCGAGGGCCAGGTCAACTCCATCCTCACCTCCTACAACCGGAACTTCCCCAAGCGCAACGACGGCAGCGCCTCCACCCTCGCCTTCATCGCCTCCCCCGAGACGGTGGTCGCCTACGCCCTGGCCGGCACCCTGGACTTCAATCCGCTCACCGACGAGTTGGACGGAGGCCTGCTATCGGCCCCCGTCGGTGAGGAACTCCCATCGGCCGGCTTCGAATCCGGTGAGGCTGGCTTCATCGCCCCTCCCGACGACGGCTCCGATGTGGCCGTCGACGTGCATCCGAGCAGCACCCGTCTGCAGCTGCTCGAGCCCTTCGCCCCCAACCCCGAGGCCGAGCTGGACGACCTGCCCATCCTGTTGAAGGCCAAGGGCAAGACCACCACCGACCACATCTCCGCCGCGGGCCCGTGGCTGCGTTACCGGGGGCATCTGGAGAACATCTCCTCCAACCTGTTCCTCTCCGCCACCAACGGATTCACCGGTGAGTCAGGCATCGGCCGCTGCCCGGTCCACGGTACGCCCGAGGCTTTCCCCGAGTGCGCCAAGCACTGCCGGGAGGCGGGGGTGGACTGGGTGGCCATCGGTGATGAGAACTACGGGGAAGGGTCTTCGCGCGAGCACGCCGCCATGGAGCCCCGTTTCATGGGGGCCCGAGCCATCTTCGCCCGTTCTTTCGCCCGCATCCACGAGACCAACTTGAAGAAGCAGGGCGTGTTGGCCCTGACCTTCTCCGACCCGGGCACGTGGGACAAGATCGGGGAGCAGGACCGCATCTCGATCCTCGGCCTCGACCAGCTGGCCCCGGACAAGCCGGTCGCCTGTCGCATCACCCATCCCGACGGCAGCACCGAGGACTTCGGGGCCACCCACACCATGTCCCCCGAGCACATTGCCTGGTACCGGGCCGGTTCGGCTCTCAACCTCATCCGCCGCCAGACAACCACCGGCTAGCACGGCTCGGCCCGTGGAAGAGGAGCGCCCTTCCGTTACGGCCCAACGGGTGGCCGCCCGCCTTCCAGGCCCGAGCCGTCTAAGTCGTCGCGCCGCTGCGGGCGTGCCGCTCGGGCCGATAGATGCGACTCAGACGCACCCACGATTTTGATTACAAACGTGTTGTTGAACGAACGCGATTTCACCACTACAAGACAAAGTTCAAGATTTTGGGGTGTCCGTTCAAGTTGCATCTCTCGATGCGGCCCACTCTTGGTGACCATCCGGAAGGGATGAACGCCGAGGGCGCGACCCGGACGAGCTGGCGGCGCGACCAGGGCGCTCTGGCGGCGCGACCCGGACGAGCTAGCAGCTAGCGGCGTGACCAGGGGGTGTCGGAGCCGGCGCCGGGCGAGGAGGTGGCCCGTCGGTTCCGGTTGGTGGCCGGCGGGCGGGCCCAGGATCGGCGCCAGGGCGACACATCGGGTCCGGAGAGGGAGGGCGAGAGGCCGGCGGCGGCCCTTCGCCGGGCTTGCCACCAGTCGGTGCGGAACTCGTCGGCCAGTGCCGCCACGGATGCCTCCAAGCGCTGGGCCACCTGGCGGGAGTCGTCGCCGGGGCCGGGTGTGATCGGGCTCCCAAGGCTCACGGCGGTGGGGCCGGGCCGGAGCCGGCCGGTCCCCTTGGGCAGGGCCTTGACGGTGCCGGCCACGTGGATCGGGACCAGCGGCACGCCGGTGCGTACGGAGAGGTAGCCGGCGCCGGCGGAGAAGGTCTGGCCCCAGCCGTCGGTGCTGCGGCCGCCCTCGGGGTAGATGAGGATGCTCCATCCGGCATCCAAGAGCTCGGCGGCCAGGTCCAGGAAGCGGCGGCTGACCTTGGTGCGCTCGATCGGGATGGCGGCCAGGGAGAAGGCGAAGATGGCGCCTTTGAGGCGGGTGTCAAAGAAGTAGTCGGCGGCGCCGGCCACGACCATGTGGTGGCGAAAGCGGCGGGGCAGCACAGAAAGGAGCAGGGGAGTGTCCAGGTGACTGGAGTGGTTGGCTGCAAAGATCACCGGTCCCTTCACCCCATCCAGCCGGTCGGTCCCCTCGACGACGGGGGGGATGATGCCGTGGACCAGGGGCCGGATGACCCCGTCGAGCACGGCGGCCCGGGCCACCCGGACGCCGTAGCGGCGGGCCCAGTCCGTCTCATAGTCGCTGCCCGTCCGGCTCTCGGGGGGCGGCATGGGAATGGCGGTGGGCCAGTTGGCCGGGGCCCAGGGGAAGCGGCTGGGACGGCGGGGGACACGCAGGCGGGGCAGCCGGTCGGACAACCGATCACCGAGGCGGTCGGCCAGGGCGTCGGAGAGCTTGTCGGACAGTCCGCTCACGTGACCTCGGCCATGATCATGGGCGGGTTGTGCAGGTGGGTGATCGAGGGGTGGGGCCCCACTACGTCACGCGCCATTTCCAGTGCGTCGGACAGGGTAGAGGCGGACTTGAAGCCGAGTCGGTGCACAGCGGCACTGTCCCCGCCCACGATGATCACCCGGCCCAGGTGGGCCAGCGCGTGCGCGCCCCAGTACCACATGTAGAAGGGATGAACGCCGTGGTAGGCGTGGCCGGTGCGGTACAGGTGTATGTACCAGGGATCGGTGGCGAAGCTCTCCTCGTAGCGGGTCTCGATCTCCTTGGGATCGGTGGTGTCGGAGAGCACCTGGTCGAAGAAGTCGATGTAGCTGGGATGAAAGACCGGGTCGAACGCCCAGGGCGTCGGGTGGGACATGATTACCACGCCCCCCTCACGCACCAGCGGTTTGTTCCGGTACATGTTGAAGAAGTAGCCCAGGCCCAGGCACATGACGAGGATGGGATTCATGACCGAATTGACGTTGTAGGGGCAGATGTAGGGCAGACCCATGGTCAGAACGTCGGCCTGCCCTTCCACCGGGATCAGCTGCTCGCGCAGCACCTGCTCGGTGGTGGCGGCGTGAACGGCTTCGACTTCCCCGGCTTGCACGCTGGTGAGACCCATGGGCGACCGCATCGAATTGAAGATGTTCCGCTTGATCCGCTCGGGGGTGCGGTTCAATGAGGCGGACACGGCCAGGAAGGCGGCCCGGTCCCGCAGGCTCCATTCCCACTCCCGCTTGGCCAGGAAGCTGAACTGCTCCGGGAACGGATCGTTGTTGACGGTCGTCTCGATCTGGAAGACCTTGACGCCCGAGGCGGCTATGAGCCGGCCCATGCGCCAGTTGGAGGAGTGCAGCTCGCTGTGGCGCTGGTCCATGAAGGAGCGGGAGTGCTGCATGGTGTGGACGTTGTGGTGGTGCCGGAGGCTCTTGTAGCTGGCCAGTCCGGTGGCGACGCTCTTATGGCCGCCGTCCATGGCCACCAGGTTGATGTTGACGTAGACCAACAGGTCGCTGGTGGCGGCCCGCTTGTTGATCTCGACGTCCTCGCCCTGGTCGGTGAGGCCAAGATGGATGAGATTCGCGGGATCCTCGGCGTCGTGCTGCTGGAGCAGGCCATGGGGAGCGAAGGCGTCGTAGATCCGGTCACCCAGGGCGTGGCGCAGCTCGGACTCGGTCATGCGCCGGTGCAGGGCCAGAGCGGCTATGAGGACCACGTCGTCGACGCCGGCGGTGGCAGCCTGATCGAGGACGGCCTCGATGACTCGCTGGCGGATATCCGGTGCCCGCATGGGGGGAAGAGGAAGGGAGACGTCATCGAAGGCGATGGTGAGCTTCATGCCTGCGCGGAGCAGGGCCGAGAGCGGAGCGCTGTCGCCCATCGGGTTCTCCACGGCTTGGCGGATGGCGAAGTCGGGGTCCTCGATGGGTTCGAAGGGCTCGGCCGGATAGACGATGCGGGACCCGGCTGGCAGCCGTTCGAGGCGGAATCCCTCTCCGTGCCACATCAACGTCGGCGGGGTGGACCGGTCGACGTCGAGGACGAATCCGGGACGGGGGCTCATGCGCTCCTCCAGGTTGGGCGGCGGGAGGCCGGCCGCAGATCGAAAACCACTTTGACAGCTCCTAGTCGCCCGGCCGCGGAGGCATGGGCGATGGCCTCGGGGAAGCGGTCGAGGGGATAACGGGCACCGACCAGCTGGCCGAGGCCGGCCTCAGCCACCAGTTCGAAGGCGAGATCGAAGGTGCGGGCGGGGGCCCGTCCCGGCACTGACTCCAACCCATAGGCGTAGGCGCCGCTCAGGGACACCTCCCGGTTCCAGAGCGATGTGAGGTCGAGCTTCACCGTGCCGGGCATTCCGGCCAGCACCACCCGGCCCTTGGGCCGGACCATGGACAGAGCGGAATCGATACTTTCGGCGTTGCCGACGCAGTCGATGACCACGTCGGCCCCACCGGTCAGTACGGCTCCGTTGGCGAGGGAGCGGGTGTGGCGGCGCACGCCCCGGACCAGGCCATCGGGGTCGAGCACCTGGTCGGCGCCCAGGGAGGCGGCCAGCCGGCACTGCTCGGGATGCTTGGCCCCGGCCAGCAGGAGAGCGGGGGGAAGGAAACGGCGCAGGGCAGCTATGACGGTCAGCCCGAGGGTGCCGGCGCCGATCACTGCCACCGTGGCGGCGGACAGGCCAGGGCCGGAGAGGTCGGGATCGGCCGCGGCCAGGGCCGCATGGATGCCGCAGGCCGTGGGTTCGACCATCACCGCCTCTTCATCGGACATGGAGTCGGGTACGAGATGAATCTGGGATCGATGGGCGACCAGGGAGGAGGACCAGCCCCCTCCGGTGTCGGAGCAGTAGCCGGTCTGCAGCCCGGGCTTGAGATGGCCGTAGGCAACCCGCTCGCAGTTGCCGGTGTGCCCGCCTGCGCAGGCGTCACAGAGCGGGGCGATCCCCCGGGCGGTGCAGCCGAGCACCGGCTCGATCACCACTCGGGCGCCATCATCGGGTCCCCCGTCCGCCAGCTCACCCACCACTTCGTGGCCCGGAACGAATGGGAAGCTGACGATGGGCTCGAAATAGCGGGAGCTGTGTCCTTCGACGGTGGCCAGGTCGGAACCACAGATACCGGCCAGGATGGGCGAGACGCGCCGCCAATCCGGGCCGGGGAGGGCCGGCTCTTCCACCTCGGTGAGGTGCAGAGGCCCGAGGCGGGCGGCGCTACCCGGAGCCACCGAGGACGCCACCCGCGCCGCGGCGTAGCGGGGGAGGGAGCGTTCGAAGAGGAGGGCTTTCATCGCCGTGCCCTTCCGGCCAGGCGCGGGGCGAGGGGTAGCAGCGGCGTCGAATAGCCGGGCGCCTTGGGCCACTCCTCGGTGTGCCAGCCCCGCTTGCGGGCGATGGTGGCCAGCTTGACCTCGGGGTTGACGGCCACGGGATGGCCGGCGGCTTCGAGCATGGGCAGGTCGCTGGCCGAGTCGGCATAGGCCACTGACTCCTCCAGGTCCAAGCCGTGGGCCCGGGCGTAGTCGGCCATGATCTGGGCGCGGGCCTCACCGGTGGGCGGCCCTTGCTCCAACTCACCGGTCAGGCGGCCGGCGCGGATCGAGAGGCGGGCGCAGATCACTTGATCGAAGAGATCCTGGAAGGGTTCGACGATTATGTCCAGGGCGCCGGTGATGAGCAGGGTCTTGTGCCCGAGGGCGCGATGCTGGCGGACCCGGCGGATGCCGTCGGGGAAGGACTTGGCCAAGAGGAGGGTGTGGAACAGCTCGTGAGCCTCGGCCCGGAGCTCCTCGACGCCGACGCCTTCGTAGCGGCGGTAGAAGTGGCGTAGGAAGTCGCCCCGGTCCTTGCGGTCCAGCGACAGGAGGGCCGGGCCTTCGCGCAGGGTCCGCACGGTGAAGCCGAGACGGTCGCGGTCTTTCATGCGCCGGGTGGCCAGCCAGGAATAGGACTCGACCACATTGGAGGCGATGAGGGTGTTTTCCAGATCGAACACGGCCATGTGACGGTCGGGAGAAAGAACGGCGCGCCGCCCACGCTCCTGACGGTCGGGCGTGCTGCGCCGGCCCGGGGCGGAGCGCACCCGGGCATGGGTGACGATGGAGGGCAGATGGACGCCCTGCACGTAGGAGTCCCACTCCAGGGCGCGGGGATCGAAAGCGAAGTCCTGACGGTCCTCTTCATCGGTGCGGTCCCAGAGACCGAGCAGACGGTCGACCAGGAAGCGGGCCTCGGTCTCGGTGTAGGCGCCGTAGAGGCGGACGTAGCCGAGGGCGCGGTCGACCTGGCTCCGTCGTTCCTCCAGGTTGGCCGTCCAGGCGGCCTGCTTGCCCCGCAGCGGGAGACTGCGGCTGACCTTCTCGGCGGTGGTGAGGGTCCGGTCGAGGCGCTCGAGCTGGCGAGTGACCTTGCCCCGGCCGGGGAAGGCCCAACGGGGTGCCACGATGGGCTGGCCGTCGCTGTCGTAGAGCGGATGCTCGGCGAAGTAATCCTGAACCAGGTCCACCAACCTCCGGTAGCGCAGGGGGTTGGTCGCGCCCGACGCGACCTGGTAGACCGACGGGCCAGCGGGGTCGGGACCGGCGGCGGCCACGGCCAGGATGGCGGCCACCACCAGGTCCACCGGGATGACGTCGACCACGCCCTCGGGGATCCCGGGGAAGGACTTGAGCAGGCCGCGGGCGTAGGAGATGATCACCGGCTCGGCCATGCGAAAGCCCCGGATCCATCCCGGGCGGGGCTCGGCCAGGGCGGATTCGATGATGGAGGGGCGCACGATGCTGACCGGGACTTCGCCGCGAGTTTCGAGCAAGGCCCGTTCGCCCAGAGCCTTGGTATAGGGATAGGCGTCGGGCCAACCCAGCGACTGGGCCCGGGCCACGCCGGCATCGACCATGGCCTTGCTCACCCACTCCTGGCGGATGCGCTCGGTCCGCTCGGCCAGCAGTGGGACGCCGGCGGCCCCCAGTTCCTGGCGGGCCTGCTTGTGGAAGCGGGCCAGTTGCTCGGGCTCCCGGCTCACCGCTTCCCGGTCGGCCCGGACTCGGCGGGCGGCATCGACCTCGTTGCGCCAGGACACGTCGGGTGAGAACGGAGTCTCCGAAAGAGGCAGCTCGGGACTGTCGCCCCGGCGGGTGCCGGCCACATAGGCGGTGGACACGGCAATCAGGTGCCCCGGTGTCCCGGCCCGGCGCATGGCCTCGGCCAGGCGGGAGGGGCCGAGGAGGTTGACCTCCACGGCGGCGTCCAGAGGCGAGTCGAAGCTGACGCTGGCGGCGGAATGGATGACTGTGTGGCAGCCGGCCAGGACCTCCAGGCCGGCCTCGTCCAGACCCAGTCCGTCCGTCGCCACGTCTCCGGCCATGACCAGGATCCGGCGGTCGATCTCGGCGTCGAAGCGGTCGCCCCACTCCTGGCGTAAGCGGTCGAAACAGTCGTTGCGGATGATCTCGCGTCGGACGCGGTCAGCCGCCCCCCGCCGGCCGGGACGGACCAGAACGGCTACCTCCAGGTCGGGCACGGAGCGCAGCATCCGCTCGATGAGGGCCGTCCCGAGGAAGCCCGTCCCTCCGGTCAGCCCGATGCGGCGGCCGGCCAGGGCCTCTCTGATCACGCCACTTGCCTACCATCGGCCGCCCTGCAGGGGCGACACGGCCTCACCGTTTTCGGCCCTTGGCCGTCGGCGGGGTATAGCGCTTGCTGGCCGTCCGGCGCCGGCCCTCGGGCTCGGGCTGGCGACCCCGGGCGGCCCAGGCCGGCCGCGCGCCGCGGCCTCGCGCCGGCGCCGGCTGGGCAGCCCGGCCGGCCGACCGACCGGCTGAACGGCCTCCGGCGCGGCCGCCGGCACCGGCGGCGCCGGGTCCCCGCTCGGTGGCCAGGCGCAGCCGCGTGGCCTTGGAGCTGCGGAAGAGGAGCCAGGCCCCCAGGGCGATGTAGAGGAAGCCGAGGACCTGGCCCATTCCGAAGGCGGCCAGGAGGCTGACGACGGCGGCCACGGTGCGCCGTCCGTAGCGGGCGGCGGCGGCCAGGAGGACGAATACGGCGATGCCGATGCTCAGGGTGAGGGCGGCCGAGACGTGAGTGGTCTTGCCCGAGTGGGTCTGGGTGGCCGGGACGAGGAGGAAATAGACGGTGATGCCGAGAGCGAAGATGGCGCCGCCGTAGACGGCCAGCTGCTCGTTCTGGGTCATGTCCCGACGGAGGCGGCCGGCCAGGCCGGGCCGGGTCACCGGCGCCGGCCCCTCGGCCAGCTCCTGGTCGGGCTCCTGGTCGGGCTCCTCGCCTGGCTCCGCTCCCTCGGTCCACTCCCCGTCGGTTGGCACCCCGACAAGCTACCGGCGGGGCGTCAGGGGTCGATGAGTACGCCCGGGTTGATGATCCCGGCTGGATCGAGGGTGGCCTTGGCCGCCCGCAGCGTCCGGGCGAACAACTCGGGGCGCTGGCGGTCGTACCAGGGCCGGTGATCCCGGCCGACAGCGTGGTGGTGGGTGATGGTCCCGCCGTTGGCCAGGATGGCCTCGGAGGCGGCGGCCTTGATCTCGTCCCACTGGCTGATCTCCGAGCCGGGCCGCCCGGGCCCGAGGACGCTGAAGTAGGGGGCGGGGCCGTCGGGATAGACGTGGGTGAAGCGACAGGTGATCCAGCCATCGCCACAGACCTCACCGAGGGCTTTGGTCACCGCCTCGGTGACTCCGGCGTGCAGGGCGTCGAAACGGTCCCAGGTGCAGGCGGTCTCGAAGGTCTCCACGATCGTGGACATGGCCACCAGGGCGTCCCGTCCGTAGGGGGCGCGGATGAAGGCGTTGCGCCAGGCGCCCACGGCGTCGCCGGCTGCGGGTGGCGTATCGGCGGCGGGGCCGGAGGACCGGGGCCCGTCAGGACAGGCGCCTCCGTGATCGGCGCACAACTCGATGGCCCGGGCCATGGGCCACTCCACGGGGTGGTCGGCGGATTCGAAGCCCAGTACCAGGAGGTTGACGCCGCCCCCGGTGCCGGCCGACATGGCCGCCTCGGTCTCGTCCAGCAGCCGGCAGTTGGTGGGGTCCAGGCCGGCCTGAACCACGGCCCGGGTGGCGACCACCGCATCGGCGTAGCGGGCGAAATGTACGGCGGCCGAGGCCCGCCACTGCGGCCGGTCCTGCAGGCGCATCCAGGCCTCGGTGATGACCCCGAGGATTCCCTCGGAGCCGAGCAGCAACCGGTCGGGGGAAGGCCCGGCCCCGGAGCCGGGCAGCCGGCGGGACTCGTAGACCCCGGCGGGGGTGACGGCCCGGATCGACTCGGTGAAGTCATCGATGTGGGTGCGGGCGGTGGCGTAGTGCCCCCCGGAGCGGGTGGCCAGCCAGCCGCCCAGGCTGGAGAACTCGAAGGACTGCGGGAAGTGGCGCAAAGTCAGGCCCTGGGGCCGGAGGACGTCCTCCAGGGCCGGGCCCAGGATGCCGGCCTGGATGCGGGCGGCCCGGGACGTCCTGTCCACTTCCAGCACCTGGTCCAGCCGGCCCAGGTCCATCGACACCACCCCGGCGTGGCCCTGGTCGGGGCACTCGACACCACCGACGACCGAGGAGCCTCCGCCGTAGGGGACGACCAGGACATCGGCTGAAGTGGCCCAGTCGAGGAGGGCGGAGACGGTCGATTCGTCGGGAGGGAAGGCGACCAGGTCCGGGGGATGGTCGAGCTGACCCCGGAAGCCCCTGACCACATCCCGGTAGGACTTTCCGTAGGTGTGCCCGGCCCGGTCGTAGACGGCGTCGGAGAAGGCCGCGGCCAGTGCCGCCGGGGGCTGCACGCGGGGACGGGGGAGATCGAGATCCTCGAGACGGGCCGGCCGGGCTACGTCGAAATCGCGACCGGGGAAGCGGGCGCGGAAGCCGGCCGCCATCGACTGCATCTGGCGCTCGTCGGGTCCGACGCCCTCGTTGCCCCAGCCCCACCATGACCGCCTTGCCATGAACGGGAGGGTATCCCCGAACAGCCGGCCCGACCCGGTGACGTCCAACCTGCATAGGCTCGCCCGAATGGACTTTCGTAAGGAGACCCTGGCCGGCCTCGCTGCCCAGGTCCGATCCCGTTCCGTGTCGGCCCGGGAGCTCACCCAGGCGGCCCTGGACCGCATCGAAGAGCTCAACGACCGCATCAACGCCTTCGTGTCGGTGGACCCCGAAGGAGCCCTGGCCGCCGCCGCGGACATCGATGAGCGGGTGGCCCGGGACGAGGAGGTGGGCGAACTGGCCGGCATCCCCATCGGGGTCAAGGACCTGGAGGACGCCAAGGGCCTGGTGACCACCAGGGGCTCGGCGGCGTTCTGCGACGCGGGCCCGGCCCGGTCCGACTCGGTCCTCGTGAGCCGGCTGCGGGCGGCCGGCTGCGTGGTGGTGGGCAAGACCAACACCCCGGAGCTGGGCTGGAAGGGCGACACCGACAACATGGTCTTCGGGGCGACCCGCAACCCATGGCGCACGGAGAACAGCCCGGGGGGCTCATCGGGAGGGACGGGGGCGGCGCTGGCCGCCGGGATGATCCCTCTCGGCACCGGCTCGGACGGCGGCGGCTCCATTCGCATCCCCGCCTCCGCCTGCGGCCTGTCGGGGTTCAAGCCTTCGCTCGGCCGGGTGCCATCCGGGGGCAAGACGCCACCCGGTTGGGGCCAGCTGTCGACCAAGGGCCCTATGGCCAGGACGGTGGCCGACACCGCGCTGGCCCTGGACGCCGTCATCGGGCCTGACCCGACCGACCTCAACTCTCTGCCGATGCCGGAACCATCCTGGCTGGGGGCGATCGAGGATGCGCATCTCCCCGCCAAGGTGGTCTGGTCTCCCACCCTCGGTTACGCCGAGGTCGACCCCGAGGTGCTCGACATCTGTGGCCGGGCCCTCAACATGGTGGCGGACCTGGGGGCCGAGGTGGTCCAGATGGACACGGTCTTCGAGGAGGATCCGGTCGGGTCCTGGCTGGTCCTCGTGACGGCGGGCAACATCCGTACCCTGGAGCCGTTCCGGGGCACGGAAGTGTGGTCCCGGATCGACCCGGGACTGGTGGAGCAGATGGAATGGGGCTCACGCTTGACTGGCGCCGATGTCATCCGGGCCCAGGATGCCTGCCACGCTCTCAACCTCGACCTGGTCGAGATCTTCCATCAGGCCCGGCTGCTCATCACCCCGACCATGGCCGCCGCCCCCCCGATCAGCGGGGAAGTCGGGACCATCGGAGGGCGCCCGGATCCCAACTGGGTCCGCTTCACCTACCCGTTCAACATGACCCGGTCACCGGCGGCCACGGTCTGCTGCGGCTTCACCGCCAGGGGCCTGCCCGTGGGCCTGCAGATAGTGGGTCCCCAGCACGCCGACCTGGTCGTCCTCCGGGCCGCTGCCGCTCTGGAGCGCGCCCTGGATCTCGACGCGGTGGCCCCGGTCGACAACTGAACGGCAGGGCCGGAGGCTCACGCAGATGGGTGCGCCCGGGGCAGGGAGACGGTCACCGTGGTCCCAGTGCCAAGGGAGCTCTGCACGTCGAGGGTGCCCTGGTTGGCGCTGACGAGCCGCCTTGTGACCGCCAGACCAAGCCCTATGCCCCGGGATTTGGTGGTAAAGAACGGCTCGAACAGTTGGGAGCGCGTCTCAGCACTCATCCCAGAACCATCATCGGCCACGGTCATCGTCACCTGACCATTGCGTCCTGCCACTTCCAGTGCCACGCTCCCACCGCTGGCGGGAAGGGCGTCATAGGCGTTGCTCAACAAGTTGAGGAGGGTCTGCTTGGTCTGGTCCCGGTCACACAGTGCGATCGGCGCCGGATCGGGTGGCTTCCAGATCACGTCCACCCCGTGTGGGGGTGGGCTCGACTCCAGAACCTCGTTCATCAGCGCTCCCAAATCCACCGATGTCGGAATGGGACGACGGTCCCGCGACCAATCGAGGAGGTCAGCGACGATCAGGGTGGCGGCGGTCACCTCACGATTAGCCGTGGCGACCTGGCGGGTGATCCCGTCGTCGGCGATGCCAGCCTTGGCCAATCGCTGACCGATCAGATAGAGGCTGTTGGAGATGACCGCGATGGGATTGCGGAGCTCGTGTCCGACACTGGCCGCCAAGACACCGACCGCCGCCAGGCGCTCGGATTGAACCAGCTGTTCGTGAGATTCGCTCAACTCGGCCGTGCGCTGATCCACCAGAGTCAGGGCGTAGTCGCGCCGGCGGGCCAGCACCTCGAGCACGGCAGCGGCCAGAAGAGCCGAGACCATGCCGCCGGCCAGGAGCAGCCAGGGCACCGCCGCTGGGAAGGAGCCGGCCAGGGGTCGAGTCGCCTGAGCCACCAGGGTCCACTGAGCGGCTCCTGCCGCCAGAGAGAGGGTGTACAGCGACCCGATGGCGGAGCCGTCACCTGCCTTGACCACCTGCGCGCTGGGGGACGGGGTGCCGCTTGCGTACAGAGTCACCTGCAGGTCGGCGAGGGAGGCGCTCAAAGGGGAGAGAACGGGATCGGCCGGGTCGATGGCATCCTCCTGGTAAACAACCAGGCTGCCCTGGTCGGGCGGCAGCGCCAGGGCGAAGCCGATCCGGCGTCGGTACCCGTCGTGCAGCACCGTGGTGACCATGTCCGGCTCGGCAAAGGCGTGCCGGAGCAGGGCGAGGCGCTCGGGGCTCAAGGACGGGCTGAGCGAGGTGGAGTCCCCGACCACGGCCTTGGCCGAAAATCCGCCGTCGGTGCGAGAAATGAGGCCAACGGTGCGGACCAGTCCGGTCAACAGAGGAGCCGCCGCGGCCAGAAAGGCACTGCTGGCCTGAGGGAGGGGCGCGAGGGTGCCGAGAGAGTGCAGGCCGGCGTCGATGGATGTCACCGAGCTTCTGAGCTCGGCGCCGGCCTCGATGGAGCGCTCAACCAGCAGGCGATTCTCCTCTTGGGCCACAACGCGCCGGGCCAACCCGAAGGTGGACACGGCCACCAGGGTGAAGGCCAGAAAGACGACCAAGGATGTGCGCCCGGGCCAGATCCTCATCGGGACCGGGCCCGGAAGAGGGTTCCGCAGAACGGCTGGGGCCCGGATGGGGTGAACCCACCAGGGTGTATCTCCAGTTCCCAGTAGCACAGAGGCATCTGCCCGAACTCGGCCGCAAAACTGGTGGGAGGAAGCAGCCCGTCAGCCGTGTAGTCCTTCACCTTCCGCAAGCTGGAGATGAACGCCCTGCGGGTCGGACAGCCGACGCCAGAGGCCTCGAGTCCCCGGATGAAGGCGTCGGCCGATAACCATCCGACCATGGCCAGCTGTCCGGGAAAAGCGGTGGGCGCCACCGCGGCCAACTCCGCCTTGAACTCCTGATGAGCGGGGACGGGTAACTCGAAGGGCCGCCAATCCAGGGCGACGTACGCCCCGGAGAGCAAGGCGCCGTCGGCAGCGGCCAGGCGAGTGTCGTAGCCCGCCGGCAGCATGCCGACCTTGAAGTGCAGTCCAATGGCCGCGGCCGTCTTGTAGAGGTCGATGTTGCTTAGGGTGGCCATGGCGGGGACCACGGTGTCCACGCCGGCCCGGCGCATGGCCTGGGCGTCGAAGGAATAGTCGGTCTGGCCCAACGGCTCGTCAAGGTTCTCGTAGGCCAAGGTGAGCCCGAAGGCGGGGAGTGTCTCGATGATCTGCCGGGCGAAGTTGACGCTGGCAGTGGCTCCGCCGGCCAGAACGGCCACCCGTTGGCCGTGGCGGGCCCGGATGAAAGCGGCCACCGTGGTGGTCGGCTCGCCCTGCGGGTTCGGTGACGTGCTGTAGCGGTAGCCGAACATATTGAGGTACCGGCCCCAGGCTGGTGTGATGCCCCAGCCGGTGACCGGGATGCCCAGCCGGTGGAGATAGGCGGCGCTTCCGTCACTGTTGGTGGAGGCCTCGATGATGCCGAACACGTGGGCGGCGGAGGTCAGGTACTGGGCGGCGGACAGGTTCTCGAGGTCCCCGTCCCCATCATCCGCGGCCACCAGTTCGAGCTGCCGGCCCGCTATTCCGCCGCTCTGGTTCTGGGCCCGGAAGCGGGCCAGGATCCCGCTTCCCACGGCGGAGAAGAAAGGCCCCTGGGGACCTGTCGTGGGAAAGATGGCGCCAATCTTGACGGTGGTCCCGGTTATTCCGGGAGCGGACTGGGTGCAGCCCAGGCCGCTGGCGGCCGCACTGCCGGAGGGGGTGGGCCCGGCACACCCACTGAGCAGAGCCGCCCCGAGGCCAACCACCCAGAGTGCTGCGCCCGCCCGGTAGGAACTGCCCAAAAGCGTCTCTCCTATTCACGCGAATCTCGACCGACTGTCGCTACGGGGAGTCTCGGCGGGGCCTGAGCACCACGACCAAGCATTGACAGGGAGGGCCGGATCGTCAATGGCCCGAATTAGTCAGTTACCGGCCCGGTTGGGTCCGGTCAGCCCCGCGGCTTACAGCAGGGTCAGGCGAAGCGTCTTCGAAGTACTCGGCGGGCGTGACCCCGGTGAGCCGCATAGTGTCGCGGCGGTGACCGAGGTCCAGGTGGACGACCACGGCCGGCCCGAGCCGCCCCTGGAATCACACCGTCTTGAAGCCGAAGGCGACGTAGGAGGCTCGGGCTGACTCATCGATCGGATCGACCCACCCCCTCGTCGGCGACGAGCACACGCGCACTCAGTCGGCCCGGTTGAGCTTCCGTGCCCGCCGCGCCTGGGCCACCAGGGCCTTGGGTGGGTGCGGTGGGCCGTCGAGCGCGTCGTCCGAGGCACATTAGGAATGCGCTGTTGGAGCGCTCGGCTAGCGTGGTGTAGCTTCCCTGAACGGGTGAAATCCCTAGTCAGAGCACGTTTTCTTGGGCGTATGGCTCAGTTGGTTAGAGCGCAGCCTTCACACGGCTGAGGTCACAGGTTCGAGTCCTGTTACGCCCACCGGGCCTGGGAACATCCTCGATTGGCTTCAGCAGTCGACGGCCGCCCTGAGGGCTCTGCATGCCTCCAATAGACGGATGGGGTCGAGGGCAGTCA
>DATLUK010000346.1:0-6415 GCA_035533195.1 Acidimicrobiales bacterium
GCCCTCGGCGTGGCTCATCCAGGTCTCGTACATCTGGGCGTAGCGGCCACCCAGTTGCACGAGCTCATCGTGTGAGCCTGACTCGGCGATGACCCCGTCGTCCACCACGATGATCCGGTCGGCCTTCATGGCCGTGGTCAGACGGTGGGCGATGAGGATGGCGCTGCGCCCCTCGAGCAGGATGTCGAGGGCGGCTTCGATCTTGGTCTCGGACAAGAGGTCGAGGTTGGAGGTGGCCTCGTCGAGGACGAGGACCCGTGGCTGGGCCAGGAAGGCCCGGGCCAAGGCGATGAGCTGACGTTCACCGGAGGACAGGGACTGCCCCCGTTCGTGGACGATGGTGTCCAGCCCATCCGGCATGCGCTCGATGACCTCGACCAGGCCGACGGTACGGACCGCCTCCCAGACCTCCTCATCGGTCGACTCGGGGGCGGCAAAGGCCACGTTGTCCCGGATGGTGCCGGCGAAGAGGAAGGGCTCCTGGGGAACCACGCCGAGCTGGCGGCGAAGCGAACCGATGGTCACGTCCTTGAGGTCGTAACCGTCGATGGTCACCCGCCCGGCGGTCGGGTCGTAGAACCGGGTCACCAGCTTGGCCATGGTCGACTTGCCGGCACCGGTGGCACCGACGAAGGCAACCGTCTCCCCGGGGGCGATCTCCACGGTGACATCGTGGATGACGGGATGGACGGGGTCATAGCCGAAGGTGACGTTTTCGAACAGGATTTCACCGCGGATCGGCGGTAGCTCGATGGCCGCGTCCGACTGGGGCGTGCTGGGCTGGGTGCCAAAGAGGGTACGCAGCTTGATAACCGACGCCTGGCCCTGCTGGTAGGTGTTGTACTGCTGGACCAGCAGCTGGATGGGGGCGAAGAAGCGGTTCAGGTACAGGAAGAAGGCCACCAGATCTCCCACCGATAGCTGGTGGTGGACGACCATGTTCCCGCCGATAGCCAACAGCGCCGCTTGGCCTATGAACCCGAGCATCTGGGTGCCGGGCCCGTACACGGCGTTGATGCGGGCAGTGAAGTTGTTGGCGTCCCGATACTGGCCTACCACGTTGCGATGGTGGATGACGTTGTGGCGCTGGCGGTTGTGGGCCGTCACGATGCGTACACCGTGCAGGCTCTCGGAGAGGTCGGCCAGCACGCTGGCTATTCCGTCCCGCACCCGGTCGTAACCGGCCTCGGAAGCAGCCCGGAACCACAGCGAGAGAGCAGTGAGGATGGGAACGATCAACAGGACCGTGATGAGCGCCAACTTGACATTCATGCTGAAGAGGATGGCCGTGATGGCCAGCATGGTCAGGCCCTGGATGGCGAAGGACGCCAACCCGTCTTGCAGGAGCTGCTGGAGGTTCTCGATATCACTGGTCATTCGGGTCATGATGACCCCGGCCTTCTCGTCCGTGTAGAAGTCGAGCCCGAGGCGTTGGAGGTGGGTGAACACCTTGATCCGCAGGTCGTTCATGACCCAGGCGGCCAGACGGCCCGTGGTCTTGACCTGGAAGCGCTGACCGGTGGCAGTGATGCCGATGGCCAGGATGTAGAGCACGCCCACCAGCACGATGGTGTGCATGCCCCGGTGGGCACCTTCCATGCCACTGGTGATGCCCATGTCGATCAGCTTGGGTCCGGCCTGGTTGGCGATGCTGACGACGCCGACGAGCAGGATGGCCAGCAGCCCGAGGTGCCAGTGGCGTACCAACAGGCTCCGTAGGGTGAGGCGCTCGTAGCCGTCACTCGCCTTCCGGTAGCTGAACCGAGCGGTGGGCTCTCCGTGGTCGGGCTCGTCCTTGAGAAGCTTGTCGACGCCGGTCTGGAGCTCGGGTGGGATCCCGGCAAAGGGAAGACCCTGCCCCGGGCTACCCATCCGGCCGCCCGGCGGGCCCAGCCCACCTCCGACCATTCCGCCCCCGCCGGCCATGCCGCCACCCCAGGCCATCAGGCGCCACCTCCCCCGCCCAGCGGCGGACCGTTCATGCCCAGACCCGGGTCGAAAGCACCCAGCACCGGCTGGGGCTGTTCGCCCCTACCATTGGCCGGCAGCCTCGGCTGCTCGTTCTCCTCCGCCACGTGGGCGGCCTCCTCCTCCTCGGCCTGGGCGAGAACCTCGACGTAGAGGGGAACCGTGGCCATCAGTTCGGCATGGGTGCCGTCGGCCACGATGCGGCCTTCGTCCATCAGGAGCACTCGGTCGGCCAGGGAGATGGTCGAGAGCCGGTGGGCGATGATCAACGTGGTCCGGCCCTCCATCAGACGCCGCAACCCATCGTGGATTCGCAGCTCCACCTGAACGTCGATGGCGCTGGTGGCGTCATCGAGAACCAGGATGGGCGGATTGACCAGCAGCGTCCGGGCGATGGCGATCCGCTGGCGCTGTCCACCAGAGAGGGTGTAGCCGCGCTCACCCACGACGGTGTTGTAGCCATCGGACAACTCGCGGATGAACTCATCGGCGCCGGCGGCCTGGGCGACGGCCACGATGTCGGCGAAGTCGGCCTCGGGCCGGCCATAGGCGATGTTGTCCCGGACCGACATGGAGAAGAGGAACGGCTCGTCAAGCACGATGCCGATGTTGGCCCGGAGGCTGTCCAGGGTCAGGTCGCGCACGTCGTGGCCGTCGATCATCACGGCGCCGCCATCCACGTCGTAGAACCGGGGCAGGACCCGGGCCACCGTGGACTTTCCACTCCCGGTCCTGCCCACCAGGGCCACGGTCTCGCCTGGCTTCATGTGCAGCTCGAAGTTGTCGAGAATCTTGGCTCCATCCTCGTTGTAGGAGAAGGTGACGTGGTCGAAGTGGACGTCGCCCCTACAGTCGACCAGGTCGACAGACCCGGGCCGATCGAAGATGGTGGGTGGCTGATCCAGGATCTCGTAGATGCGCTGGGAGGAGGCCGAGGCCCGCTGGCCCATCATGATGAGCATGCCGAGCATCTGGAAAGGGGCCTGGAGCATGACGATCCAGAAGCTGAAGCTGAGAATGGCGCCCACCTGAACCTCGTGGTGGAGGACCAGGTATCCGCCGAAGAGCAGGACCATGGCGAGGCCCAGCTGGGAGAGGTTCTGCACCGCGGGAGTGAACTTGGCCCGCAGGTCGGCGTCCTTGATGTAGGACCACTGGAGCCGGTCGGCGGCCTTGGCCAGGGACCGGAGCTGCTGACCCTCGGCGGCGAAGGACTTGACCACCCGCACGCCGTTGATGTTCTCGTCCACGATGGTGGCCACGTCGGCAAGGCGGGACTGGATGAGCCAGGAGACGGGGAACATCGACTTCCGCATGCGCACGCCGAGCACGTAGATGAAGGGCATGGTGGACATGGCCACTAAGGCGAGCGGAACATTGATGCGCAGCATGTAGACGAAGGCCACCAGGGCGATGCCGCACTGCACCAGGATGTTGGGGGCGAAGGTCAGGTACATCTGCACCGAGCGGATGTCCGAGTTGGCTCGGGAGATCAGCTGGCCCGACTGGACCTTGTCGTAGAACGGGAAGGACATCCGGCTCAGGTGCTCGTAGATGATGTTGCGGAGGTCGAACTCGATCTTGTAGGCGGTGGTCATCAGAAACAGCCGCGAGATGAACCCGGCCACCCCGGCCACACCCGCCAGTATCGCCACGATGATCACGTAATGCTCGATCGGCACCTTATGCAGGATGATCGAGTTGGTGAGCGCGTCCTGGCCCAGCAGCTGGGGAATCTGGACCTGGAGCACCAGCCCGAAGGCGGACATGACCATGGCGGTTATGAAGGTGGCCTTGTGGGCCTTGACTATCGGCATGGCCCGGCGCAGCCAAGTCTTGCTGGTGTCGGGGTCGATAGTGGCCCGGGGCGGCGCGTAGCGGGCTTCCACCGCCATGGGGATCCACGGGGACCTGGCCTCCGCCGGGGTGGGGAAGTGCTCGGGCACGGTGTGCGTTGCCGTCATCTGGCCTCGCTCCTCGTCATCGTGTCTCGCGCTGGCGGGCGGCTCGGAAGGCGTCGAGAGCGGAGCACCAGCGGGCCAGGCCCTCGAAGGCGGTGGCGGCGTCCTGCTCGTTGGTCAGGAAACGGGCGATCTCGGCCAGCCTGGCGTCTACAGCGGCGTCGGCCTGATCCAGGACGCGGCGGCCCTCGGCGGTCAGGGTATGGCCGACCCGGCGCCGGTCGCCCTCATCGTGACGGCGCTCGACCAGTCCGCGGGCGACCAGGCCGTCGACCACGGCGGTGACGCTGGGCCGACTGACGGCCAGGTTGTCCGCCAGGGCGGAGGCGGCCACGGCTCCCTCGGCCAGGAACATGAGGATGCGGTACTGGGGCAAGGAGAGGTCCACCTGGGCCAGGCCGACGTCCACCTGGCGGGCCAGCCGGGCCGCCACCCGCCCAGGCAGCAGCAATGCTTTGGTGGTCACATGATTAGGTTATCGAATAATTAGGGCAGTGAGGCTCCGGGTCGGGTCGGGCGCCAGGCGGCGGCCAGCAGGAGGGCCGCCCCCACCCCCCCGACTCCCAGGGAAACGACCAGGCCCCGCCACCCGTCCCAGTGCAGTAGCCCGAGGACGTCGTCCAGGCTCCACCGCCCCGGGCCGAGCACCCCGACCACGACGCCCAGGGAGGTCAGGGTCATTACGTACTCCCAGCCCTCACCGGGGCGGAAGATGAAAAAGCCGTTGCCGCGGTGGTTGGTGATCCAGGCCACCAGCATCACCCCGACCACGCCGGCCCCGGCCAGGGGGGTCAACAGGCCGGCGGCCAGAAGGGCGCCGGAGCCGACCTCGGTCAGGCTGGCCGTCCAGGCGTGGACCCAGCCGGGACGCATGCCCAGTGACTCGAACCAGCGCCCCGTCCCGGCGATCTTCCCGCCTCCGAAGATGTGGTTGAACCCGTGGGCCAGGAACACGGCCGCGATCGTCAGGCGGAGGATCAAGAGGGCCAGGTCGACGGCGGGCACGGCGCCGAGCATATTCAGGGGATGAAGGTCCTCATCGTGGGAGCGTCCCTGTCCGGCCTACGCACCGCCCAGGCCCTCCGGGCCGGCGGGTTCGATGGTGACCTGATTATGGCCGGCGCCGAGGACCACCTCCCCTACGATCGCCCGCCCCTGTCCAAACACCTGCTGCTGGGAACCAAGACCCGGGCCGACGTGGATCTGGAGGACGAGGAGACCCTCGCCGCCCTGAACCTGGACCTGCAGACCGGGACGGTGGCCACCGGTCTGGACGTGGCCGGCGGCCGGGTCGAACTGGCCGGGCGCCACGTCGGGTTCGACCAGCTGGTGATCGCCACCGGGGCCCGACCCCGGGGTCTCCCGTTCGGGGCGGCCCTCCGGGGCGTCCACACCTTGCGGGAGGTGGACGATTGCTTGGCCATTCGGGAGGCCATGGATGCCGGCACAGGCGTGGTGGTTATAGGCGGCGGTTTCATCGGCTCCGAAGTCGCCTCGGCGGCGGTGGCCAAAGGACTGCCGACCACCCTCCTGGAGATGCTTCCGACCCCGCTCTTCCAGTCGCTCGGTCCCGAGATCGGGGAGATGGTGGCCGGCATGCAGCGGGAGGCGGGGATAGATGTCATATGCGGCCACGGGGCCCGGGCCTTGATCGACGACGGCCACGGGGCGGTGGCGGCGGTCGAGCTGGATGACGGCCGTCGTCTTCCCGCCGGCCTGGTCGTGGTCGGCATCGGGGTCGTCCCCGAGACGAGCTGGCTGGAAGGTTCGGGGCTCGCCCTCGACAACGGAGTGGTGTGCGACGACCGGCTGCGCGCCTCGGGCCACGATCGCATCCGAGCGGTGGGCGATGTCGCCCGTTGGGATCATCCCGTGCTCGGCCGGCCGGTGAGGGTCGAGCATTGGACCAACGCCGCCGAGTCCGCCGCCCACGCTGCGGCTGGGATCCTCGGCTCGGACGAGCCCTACAGCCCCATTCCCTACGTATGGTCCGACCAGCTTGGACATCGCATCCAGACCCTCGGCCTTCCCATGACCGGCGACCACTTTGAGGTCGTGCATTCCGAGCCGGGCCGGAAGGGCGAGAAGATGGTTGGCCTCTATCGCCACGATGGATTCCTCTCCGCTGCCGTCGGGATCGACTTCCCCGGCCGGCTCATGAAATACCGGGATCTGCTGGAGCGGCGGACGGTGTGGGAGGAGGCGCTGGACTTAGCCGCCGGGCTGGAGGCCTAGCGCCAGGCGGCCAGAACGCAGTCGGTCCGCCTGACGACGCGGCCTGCTCGGGCCGGGTTGGCCTCGCCTGCGCTACGGTCGACCGGCCGTCCCGTCCAAGGGGCAGCTACCGACTTCAGGGGGGCCTGTGAAGTTCGTCTGGTTCAACCTCATGCCCTGGCCGCACCTCCCGGATGACTTCCGGGAGAAGCACCACTCGGTGTGGGTCGACATCGACAGCCGGCTCTACGATCCGGCCAAGGGTCATGTGC
>DATLUK010000347.1:0-3051 GCA_035533195.1 Acidimicrobiales bacterium
CTAACGGGGCTTCGCCCCAGCCCGACGAGGCGATGTTCGCGCCACGGTCCTGCCGGTGTTCCTGACTGGCGGGCTGGGGCAAAGTCCCCGGGAAGCTCCCTCCCCGGTCGGGTGAGGGCGGGTCGTAGGCTCCGGCCGAGCGGGACGTAGCAAACCCGTGGGCTTGCTGTCATGTGCCGCTCGAAGCGGAAGTTGGCCGTGAGGCCGCCCGATCGACCGGAGCCCGAAATGACGCTACCCGCCAGCGTGGCCGACGTCCTGGCCGACCACGTCACCATGGAGCTGGAGTGCATCGACCGGATGTACCTCAACCTCTACCAGCCCCGCCTGATGTACCCCGGCGGGGTGGTCGGCTTCTTCAAGGGCCACCGTGGCCAGCCCTTCCCCTCCTCGGCTCTCATGGACCCCATCTCCAAGAACTTCGTGGCCGGCATCCACCGCTTCATCGATGACCGCGGCCTGGACCTGGTTCACTTCCGGCCCCGGGAACGCAAGGACGACGTGGCCCAGTCCTACCTGGCTGGCCACGACGGCTCGGAGAGGGTCCTCTTCGTGGGCCGGGCCCAGGAGAAGAACACGGTCTTCCGCACCGAGAAGCGCACCAACCCGCTCACCGGGTCCACTTATCCCTGGATCGTCACCGGCACGGCCATGGTCAACAACTTCTACTTCTACGCCTTCGACGACGACTTCGGGGCGTTCTTCTTGAAGTTCGGCACCTACTTCCCCTACACGGCCAAGCTCTGTATCAACGGACATCACTGGGCACAACGTCAGGCCCTCAAAGTCGGCATCGACTTCACCGCCTTGGACAACGGCTTCGCCTCCTGTGACGACCCTGTCGCCCTCCAGCGCATCTGTGACGGCCTGAGCCCGGCTCGCATCAACCGCTTCGCCCGCAAGTGGCTCGGTCTGCTCCCTCACCCCTTCACCCCGGCCGACCGCCGGGCCGGCTATCGCTATGACCTCTCGGTCCTCCAGGCCGAGTTCTCCCTTACCCAGGTACTCGACCGGCCCGTCGCCGGGAGGGTCTTCTTCGAGGAGGTAATCCGTGACAACTTGGACATAGGCCGACCCGACCAGGTGGCCCTCACCTTTGCCCGGCGCATCAACCGCCGGACCCCGGGGCGGTTCCGCACCCGGGTCATCACCGAGGGCGTCACCCCGTCTCTGCACGTGGACTACAAGCACACCAAGATCAAGCAGTATCACAAGCTCAACACCGCATTGAGAACCGAGACCACCATCAATGACAGCCGTGACTTCGGCATCGGCCGACGGCTGGTGAACCTCCCCGCTCTGGAGGAGGTCGGCTTTTCCGCCAACCGGCGTCTCCTCGACGTCCAACGGGCATCCGCCCATCCCGCCCTGGGCGAGGACGCCTTCGCCCAGCTCAATGACCCGGCGGTCATCGACTCCCAGCGCGCTCCGGCTCTGCGCTTTGGTGTGCCCCGCACTCACGCCCTGCTCCAGGCCTTCTTGCTCTTCGTTCTTCAACCCAACGGGTTCGCCAACCGCGATCTGCGCCAGCACCTGTCTGGCCTTCTCGGGATATCTCCCGACACATTGACCCCGGGGAAGATGAGCTATGAGCTACGTCGAGCCCGCCTGCACGGCATCATCGAGCGCTATCCCCACACCAACCGCTACCACCTGACGCCCTTCGGGCTTCGCGCCGCTCTTCACTACACGCTGCTCTACAACCGCCTGCTTCGGCCCACCATGGGCGACATCGTCGGACCGTCACCGCCGACACCCACACCGTTTCGGCGCGATCTGGATCGTCTCGAAGCCACCGTCGAGACCTTGATCCAGCGTGCCCATCTCGCCGCCTGAGAACTTGACTCATTCACATCAAGAGGCAAAGGTCAAGTGCCCTAGCCGGCCCCGAAGCGCCGGGATAGGTCACGTCGGCCTGAAGATGGCTCCGGACTCTTGGGGCCCTGAGTCTTGCTCGCGGTGTAGTGCGTTGGGCGAGGTCTCCAGGTGGGCGACCACCTCGTCGTCCACCGACGGAGCCAGGGACATCCCACGTTCGCTACTTCGCTCAAGGGGCGCCACCTCCGGCTCCCTCCGCCTGGGCTCCGAACAGGGTGTCGAGGTCCAGGGTCCGCCCAGGCTCGGCCACGATCAGAACCTGATCGCCTTCGGCCAGACGGAAAGAGGCCCCTGGCACGAGGGCCACGCCGGCGCGCACGACGGCGGCTACAACTGCACCGGCGGGCAAGCCCAACTCGGCCAGGGTGGCGTACGCCTCAGGAGAGCGCGGCCCGACGGTGGCCTCGAGGAGGTTGAGCCTGTCCGTCAGGAGATCGAGGCTGGCTCGGCGGGCCCCGCCGGTGGCTTCCTCGACCAGAGCCATAAGCGATGCCGACGCGGAGACGGCGGCGTCGACACCCCAGGTCTCATCGAAGAGCCAGGAGTTGCCGGCTTCGTTCAGTAGCACTACCACCCGGGGCACGTCGAAGCGGCGTTTGGCAAGGACGGCTACAGCCAGGTTGTCATGGTCCGCCGACGTGCAGACCACGAGCACATCCGCCCTTAGGGCCCCGGCTTCCTCGAGCGTGGCCGGATCGAGCGGGTCTGCTGCCAGTGTCCGAGCAGACCCGGCACCGCCCACCGGCTGGTCTGGCGGTCCCGACTCGACGTGGGTGACCTCGTTTCCCGCGGCCGCCAGCTCGGCGGCCAGGTCGGCGCCGAGGCGCCCGGCACCGACCACGATCATCCTCACGGCGTGTCCCCTTGGCTGAGGAAGCCCCGCAGCCGGGCCATCGAGCGGGCGGCAACGATGAAACTGACGATGTCTCCGCGCCGGAGAGTGCTCCCCCGGCTGGGCACCAGAGAGTGGCCCCGCCGGGTGATCTCGACCAGGCGGATCTCGCCGTCCACGTCGAAGTCGGCCGTCCCCCGGCCGTCGAGATAGTCGGGGATCCCTGAGCGCACGAGGACCGACTCGCCCGCTCCGAAGCTCTGCTCGGGAGCCAGGTGACGGTGAGTGAGCTGGTGATGCAGATGGTTCACGGCCCAGCGCAGCGGGTCGACAGTGACGAT
>DATLUK010000348.1:0-2653 GCA_035533195.1 Acidimicrobiales bacterium
GCCCCCCCGGCCCAGAGCCGCGCTCTCGGCCAGATCAGCCGACTCGTCCACCCCTCCGGTGACCTCGGTCACCCAGGGGAGGCGGTCGCGCAGGATGCGCTCCACCCCGGCCTGGAGGGTGGTGGCGCTGATGGCGCAGGAACTGCAGGAGCCCTGCAGCATGACCTCGATCTCCCCGGACTCGACGTCGGCGCTGACCAGGGCCAGGTCGCCACCATCGGCCTGCACCGCCGGGCGCATCATCTCGATCAGTGAATTGAGGGCAGCCAGCCGGCTGCCCCGGTCCTCATCGCTCAGCACGAATCCTCCTGGGCATCTCGCCCGTTGTGACAACAACCCGGCGCCGCCTTTCATGCCCGGGCGGCGTCGGCGGGGCGCCGGCGGCCGGCGCCGGCGGCTAGAAGGTGCGCCGCCGGGCTAGAAGGGGGCGCCCTCGGCCACCAGGGGCCAGGGACGGATCCGCTCGGCCAGGAGAGCCAGGTCGAGCAGCCGGGCGTCCTGGTGGTGGGGGGCCATGACCTGCAGGCCGACGGGCAGGCTGCCCAGGCGACCGGCCGGGATGGAAATGGCCGGGTTCCCGGTGATGTTGGCCGGGATGGTCAGAGCCCCGGCGTTTTCCGGACCGACCGTCCGGTCCCCCACAGTCGTGGACAGGGTGGTCTCAGCCCCAAAGGCCACGTCGGGGTTGGTGGCGCAGAAGACCAGATCGACCTGGTCGAAGAGATCGGCCATGGCTTCGTTGGCCTCCCGCCGCGCCCTTTCCCCGGCGGCGGCCATGCCCAGGTTGAATGAACCCTCCGCCATGCGCAGACCGAAGCCGATCTCGGTGGTCAGCTCGGAAACGCAGTCAGGCCAGAGCTCGCCCAGTTCCTCCAGCAGGGTGGCCAGATTGGCCATGGCCCACTCGATCCCCAGGCCTGGGAGCTTGACCGGGATGTCCACCAGCTGGATGCCCGCCACCGCGGCCAGCTCCTCGGCCGCCGCCGTCACCATCCCGGCCACCTCGGGGCGGACCACGGCGCTGCCCAGATCAGGGGCGATGACGGCCCGCAGCCCGGACAGGCTCTGAGCGCCCAGGCCGGCTTCCCAGCCCTCGACCCGGGGCAGGCTGTAGGGGTCCCGGCTGTCGAAGCCGTTGGCCGCGTCGTAGAAGCGGGCCACGTCCCGCACCGAGCGGGCCAGGCAGCCCAGCACCACGGTCAGGGGCCCGATGGTCGTCTTAGGCCCCCGGGGGATCCGTCCGGCGGTTCCCTTCATCCCCACCAGACCGCAGAAACCAGCAGGGATGCGGATGGAGCCCCCGCCGTCTCCGCCCGTGGCCAGGCTGACCAGCCCGCCAGCCACCGCCGCCGCCGAACCGGCCGAGGACCCCCCGGGGGTAGCCCGGGGGTCCCAAGGGTTGCGGGTGACGCCGTTGAGGGGGGTGACCCCGATGTTGAGCCCGCCGAACTCGCTGGCCGTGGTCTGTCCCACCAGCACGGCCCCGGCCCGGCGCAGCCGGCTGACCAGAGTGGAGTCGTGATCCGAAGTCCGGCCCTTGAACACCCGGGACGCCTCGGTCAGGGGCCAGCCGGCCACCGGGTCGAGCTGCTTGACGGCCACGGGCAGGCCGCCGAACGGAAGCGAAACGTCGGCCTTGGCCGCCCCCTCACGGGCGGCGGTAGCATCCACGTGGCAGAAGGCGTTGAGCTCGCTGGCCCCGATGGCGGCCAGGCTGGCTTCCAACTCCTCGGCCGGGCGCCGCCCTCCCGAGCGGAACTCGTCCATCAGCGAGCAGGCATCCCCCAACCACGGTGTCTCCGACATCGGTCCTTTCTACCAGTGGGCGCATTTGGAACCGCTACCGGAGGGAGTATTCGGTAGAAACCTCTTCCTCGGGCCCGAACAGCGTTAACAGCATCGAACCGGACAAATCACCTACCTTCTAAGCTCCTGCCCTAACCGCCCGCGCCGGAATCCCGGATGCGCACATTGGAGGTCCCCCCATTGATACCGCCCACCCTGGCAAAGCGCGCCGGTCTGGCCGCCGCCGTCCTCAGCCTGCCCCTGGCCACGGTCAGCTTCCAAAACCCCGCCTCGGCCTCCACCACCGTCCCGACCTTTGACTCTGCCGCCACCGCCTACCTCGCCTACTCCGTGGAGGCCGACCGGACCTGGGTGCACGCCAGCCAACTATCCCTCAGCCCCTCTCTGGATCAGGTGGCGCTGGCCCACGCCTACCAGATGGCGGAGGGGAACTACCTCTTCGATTCCCCTTACCTGGCCGGGGTGGCGGGACCGTACGTGCCCGGATGGCTCCGCCTGGGGGAAAACTCCGCCTACGGAGCCACCGCCGTCGCGGCGGCCTGGACCTTCGTTCACTCCCCGCCCCATTTGGCCAACATCCTCGGGCCCTACAACGAATACGGCGTGGCCGCTGTCCGTAGCGGAGGAACGCTCTGGGTGGCGGAGGTTTTCGCCTACCAGGGCTGACGGGCGGGCTGACGCCGGCCCCGGGGCCCGTCCCCGGCCCGCTGAGGCCACCGGGCGCGGCCGTTGGGCCGGCCCGGTGGCGGGCCCCTAAGAGGCCTTGCCCAGCATCCGGTTCATCTTGGTGCCGCAGTGCGGGCACTGGCCCTGGGCGGCCCGCCGGCCGTTGGCCAGCTCCACCTCG
>DATLUK010000349.1:0-7356 GCA_035533195.1 Acidimicrobiales bacterium
GACCTGTCCAAGGAGTTCCCCAAGCCCCTCACCGACGAGGTGGCCCAGGCCGCCGACGTCATCGTGACCATGGGCTGTGGCGACGCCTGCCCGGTGTACCTCGGGAAGCGCTACCTCGACTGGGAGCTGCCCGATCCTGCCGGCCGGGGCGTGGAGGAGGTCCGGCCGATCAGGGACGAGATCGACCGCCGAGTCCAGGAACTGCTCGCCGAACTTCTTCCCAGCCCGGCCTGACGGCGCCCAGCGGCCTTGCTCCCTAGTTTTCATGGGAGTACCCGATATCAGCGACTCAACAGACAGCGCCGAGCCCACGGCGCCCAGGCGCCCGCGGTCTGAACAGTGTCGATAATCGACGGTTACCGGGCGGGTAGGCAGGGCGCCGGGCAAGCGCATAACAACGGACATGGCTACCAAGCCCCGCTTGAAGCCGGACGCTGTCCCAGATCCGGCGTTAGTGGGGGGTCTCCACCAATCGGTCGTGGTCGCTAATGGCCCTGTCTTATTGGGACAGCCCCGATACGCCGGATAGGAAGGACCAGCGGGCGCGGTCGGCCGGGGTGCTGCCGGGGCGGACGACTGCGGCTGTCCGCCTCCTTCCGGTGACCTGGCGCCGGCTAGCGCTAGCGAAGCAGGCTGTGGCGGGCGAGCCGTAGGCCGGGCACCCGATTCGCCGCCTTGAGTTGAGTGAGTCCCAGGACCGTTCGAGGGCTGTGCCAGTCCTGAGACGGTTTTTCCATGGCCCAGCCATCACCGAGGGTGACGGCGGCGTGTCGAGGAATGCCACCTTGGTCCCTCCACACGAGGACCGCTCCCGGAAGTTCGTCCTTGCCACCGGGTCGGGTCGCGCCGCCCAACCAGGCCGCGAAGGGCTCGTCCTGCACCCACTCGTCCTCGGCACCAGCGACGCCGGCGGCAGCCATGACGGTCCCGAAGCAGTTCGGTCCGCTGCCGTCCGGGAAGGTGCCGGCCAACTCCTCAGCACCGGGCAAGACCCCGGCGCAGTCCTTCCATACCGATCTGGGCACCTCAGTATGGCGACTGGTCAGGCGTCTGGTGCTCACGAAGCGGGTCAGTATCGCCTGGACATCGCCGGAGGCGAGCAGGGACGGCCACCACACGAAGCGGTTACCGTCCGCCTGGGCTTTGAGAAGTACAGGATCAACCAGGTCAGCCCAGGCCCGCACGGTCGGTACGCCGCCTCGACCGGCCCCAAGTTGAGCACGCACCAAGGCCGTCCGGGTAAACCGAGGCAGGCAAGCGAAGTCCTCTTCGTTGAGCCACACGCAGGAAAGCTCCCCTTGGAGCCTGTAGAGCTGAAGCGTGTCGCGTATCTCTGGGCCGGGAGGCGACGAAGCTCTCCTGCTCAGACCAAACTCGCCCGGATCGCGCAGGTAGAACGGTTGGGACTGAGGGGCCAGCCAGTCCGACCACCTGGCTGCCAGCTCCGCAGAGACGGGAACCCCGAGTACCTGCACGGCCATCAAGATATGCGGCGACAGAGCCACCTCTGAGGTGGTCTCCGCCGGCGTCGTTCGGCTCTCGGCCCAAGACTCGGCCGTCCGAGGCCGGGGCTGGGACGGCTGCACGAATTCGCCATCACGGGACAGACCGAACCCGGCAACATGTAGGACGTGGCCGCCACCATCGTGACGACAGAACGGCTGGTCGTGAGAGGCTGGTCGGATGAGGACGCTGCTCAACTCGTGGTCATCACGACGGTTCCCGAGTTGGTTCAGTACCTCGGCCGTCCCTCCTGGACCATGGAGGACGCGACCGAGCTGATCGGGCTCTGGAAGAGGGTCGAGGCGACCCTTGGAATAACAACCTGGGCTTGCCAAGAGCGCTCCTCCGGCAGCCTCATCGGGTACTGCGGTTTCATCGGGACCAACGCAGCCTGGCTGCGCCAGGGCGTGGTGGAGATCGGCTGGCTCCTAGCCCGGGACTGGTGGGGCAAGGGACTGGCTACCGAGGCGGCCCGGGCCGTGCTGCCGCTTGGAGCCGCCCGGGTCGGGACCGAGCGCATCATCTCCAAGTGCAACGTCGAGAACACCGCCAGCGAAGCAGTCATGAGGCGCCTCGCCCTGCGCCGCGTCGGCTTGGTCCGCCGCCCACAGGACGTCACTGTCCTCTACCGAGTCCCGTTGGGCCTGTGACTGACTCGAGGCCGCCGGACCGGGTTGGCGGCGGGCGCGGTGCGGGACCGGAATGCAGGATGCGGGCCGCACCGGAGGCGAAGGCGACGTTCGGAGGGTGAGCGAGTCGGACCGCGAACGTCGCCGAGCCAGCCTGGAGGGACTCGCCATTCGGTTTGGCTCCTTCGGCCGAGTGGTCCGACCTGTGCTGGTTCATCTTCAGGGCGGCGAGCACGACGGAGTCCACGTCAGCGTGCTGAGCTCGGACCGGCGGATCCGGATAGGCAGCTATTCGGGACCGGTCTACCGGCGCACCCTGGTCCGGGACCGCCGCCACGGCTGCGGGCTGCGGGTGTTCAAGATCACCTCTGCCGACCTCGGATACCTGGGAGCCCCCAGCGGCGTGATGAGAGAGGTGCACCTGGAAGGTGGCCCTCACGACGGCGTCCACGTCCGGGTCTACTCGGCCGAAGCCAGCATCCGGATCGCCTCTCCGTCAGCTCCGGCATATATCCGAACGCTTCGTAGGGACGCATCGCATGGCTGTCAGCTCCCGATATATCAAATCGCTGGTCCCATCACGTCTCTCCGGTTCTCTAGGTACTGGTCACGGCCTAAAGGAGCTGAGCCCCCCTTCTAAGTGGGGCCCGTGGCCAAGGGCCCCCTGTTGGAGGTGTGTCTGCCGCTCAGCGTCGCCCTGACGGGAACCATGGCCGAGGCGCCAAGGACGGGGACTGAGCGGCGGTATGGCGGTGCGGTCGGATCAGCTCCACCGACCCCGTGAGGCCGGAGGCGAAGGATCCTGGTGGGCATCGGTGCGGCAGGACGAAAGGCCTGGGCCGGCAGTCGGGGTCCCAACGAGGCGTGATGGGTCCGGGTCCAGCGGCCCGAGCCCGGGGCGCGCCCCCGGGCCCAGCGGGCCGCCACCTGGTCGGGCACGATCAGGTCGGCCGTGGTCATGCGGCTGCCGGCACTGAGCAGTCGGCGCAACAGGGCGACGCTGATCCCGAACGGCGGGTTGGCCACCACCTTGAAGGCCCGGCGCGGCAGTCTCAGGTCGGCCGCGTCCGCCCGGACCACCACCACTTCGGACCCGAAACGCTGGTGGAGCTGGCGGTAGCGGTCCGGGTGGTACTCAATGGCGATGACCCTGGCCCCGACGGCCAGGAGTTCCTCGGTGATCACGCCTCGGCCGGCGCCGATGTCCAGGACCAGATCACCGGGCCGAACCCCGGCTGCCTTGACCAGGCGTTCAGCCCAACGGGTATCGAGTTGGTGGTACCCCCACCAAGGGGCTCCTTTGGCGGACACGGCGGATCATCACCATGGGCATGCCCTCATCCTGGTCCCGTGCCGCTCGGCGGGCCAGCGATTTCCTCCGTGACGCGTGTGGCCCCGTCGGGTGTCACCCCGGTGCCGCCGGGCCCGCCTCGGCCAAGGCGGCACAGTATCCTTCGCCTGCCGTCCCCGAAAGGAAGAGAGGAGGAGCCGTGACCCACCCAGACCGATTACTGCGCCCCTCCACTGCTCTGACCTGACGGCTGAAAACGGGGCGCCTCTTCGCAGGAGGACCCCGTGGGCCCATGTCCAGGAACACGCCCACCGGCGGGTATTGACCATGGAGATCGGATCGGGCGCCGGGGCTCAGTTGACTCGGACCCTGGGAGCGGCCCGGCTCTTCCGGGCCCGGCACTCTCACGAGGACCACGTCATCACCACCGATGGCCGCGCGGTGAGGGACCTGGCCGGTGAGATCATCGGGCTGGTCGGCTGGGGCGGGGGCGCACCCGTCGCTACCCCAGCTGCGGGGTCAGTCCACCGTGCCATCACCATGCGTGCCTACCGGGAGGAGGACTACGTCTCCTGTCGGGCGCTGTGGGTCGAGCTGACCCAGCACCGCCGGGATATCTACGACGATTCCTCGGTGGGCGGGAGCGATCCGGGCGCAGGCCTGGATCACTACCTGGCCACACCCGAACGGGTCGGTTCCTGGGTGGCCGAAATCGATGGTCGGGTCATTGGCATGACGGGCCTGTTCGACCGCGGCGATTACGGCGAGGTCGAACCGGTGGTGGTGACCCGGGCTCAGCGTCACCTGGGCGTGGGGCGGGCCCTCTTGTCCCGGGTCCGGGAGGAGTCTCTCGGGCGGGGCCATGACTACCTGACCATCCGTCCCGTGGCCCGCAATACCTCGGCCATTCGGGCCTTCCACGACTTCGGCTTCGCCACTCTCGGCGGCCATATGGATCTGACCTGGGACCTGTCCGCCCGCCGGCACCGATGGCTGTCCGATGCCCACCTGCACGGCCTGGACTTCCGCTATTGAGGGGAGCACTTTGATGCCTGAGACAACCAGACCGACCTATACCTGGCGTGGGCAGATCTCCGATGCCGAGTTGTTCGACCTGACCGCCTCCCACGGCGGCAATCCCCAGTCCGGCTGGTGGGACCGAATCCATCCCCACAGCCTGGGCTGGGTGACGGCCCGGGGGGCGAGCGGCACTCTGGTCGGCTTCACCAACGTGGCCTGGGACGGCGGGGTGCACGCCTTCCTGCTCGATCCGAAGGTCCGCCCGAGCCAGCAGCGCCGAGGCATCGGCTCAGAGCTCGTGCGGCTGGCCAGCGATCGAGCCCGGGAGGCGGGCTGTGAGTGGCTGCACGTCGACTTCGAAGACGCGGAGCGTCTCGGCCGGTTCTATTTCGTGGCCTGCGGTTTCCGACCGACCACGGCCGGCCTCATCAACCTCACCGAGGAGCCCGGGGCGTCATGAGAAGTCCCACCGGCGTCCATCGGCCGATCCCGTCCTGGGCGCCGGGCGGCACGTGGCCACAGAAGAGGAGAGGGCGATCCAGCTCGAGAGGCCCCGGCTGGCAACGAGGCGGCTCATCCTGCGCCGGCTGGCCATATCCGACGCAACTGAGATGGCGGCTCTGGTGGGGGACCCGGGTCTGTACACCTTCACCAGCGACCAACCCCCCACCCTGGAGGAGCTGACCGAGATGTACCGCCGGCTCCTGCGTGGCCCGGACGCCGCCGGCGAATGGTGGGGCCACTGGGTACTGGTCGAGCGCACCAGTAGCCGCCTGGTGGGCGTCGCGTCAGCCCTGATCTGGTTCGCTGACGGCGGCCGGGCCCAAGTGGCCTGGGTTGTGGGAACTGCACACCAGGGTCAGGGCCTGGCCAAGGAGGCAGCCACAGCACTGGTCGGCTGGTTGCGTGGTCTTCCCCTGGTCCGGATCGAGGCCCATATCCACCCCGAACATGCCGTCTCGGCCGCGGTGGCAACCAGTAGCGGTCTCGAACCTAGCCCGAGTTTCCGGGCTATCACCTCGGCCGGTTTTGTAGTCGGTCGGAAGAAAGTTTGAAAAAGGGCCTCTGACCAGCGCGTTTGTAATCGCGTGATGCTCGCGATTTCGGTCGCGATGGTGTATTACCTAATACATGGCATCGATCGTGGGAAAGAAGCTGGGCAACAAGACCTACTACTACCTGGTCGAATCGGCCCGGGTGGGGGGCAAGCCCCGCATCGTGTCCCAGGTGTATCTGGGTTCGGCCGAGGAGATCGCTGATCGTCTGTCGGGGGTAAGCCCGGGTGAGCCCGACCGCATACGCGAGGCGAGCTTCGGTGCGCTGGCCGGCGTGTGGTCGGTCATCGAACGCCTGGGTATCGCCGAGATCATCGATGGGGTGGTGGGTGCCCGGCGTTCCGACGCGGCGGCCTCGGTGGGCACCTACATCGCCCTGGCCGTGGCCAACCGGGTGGTGGCCCCCCGCTCGAAGTTGGCCTTCGCCGAGTGGTGGGGGACCACGGTCGGGCCTCGTCTTCTTCGCCTGCCCGAGGCGGCCCTGGATCACCGCCGGTTCTGGGACGCCATGGACTACCTGTCCACCGAGGACCTGGTGGCCGCCGAGGAGGCCATCACCGCCGCCATGGTGACCAACTTCGACCTGGACCTGTCCGGTCTGGTGCTGGACATGACCAACTTCGCCACCTTCGTGGACTCGGCCAACGCCCGCAACACCATCGCCCAGCGCGGACATGCCAAACAGAAGCGCTACGACCTGCGCCTGGTGGGCCTGGCTCTCACCGTCACCCGAGACGGCGGGGTGCCCATCTACTCCCATGCCTATGAGGGAAATCGCCCTGACGTCACCCAGTTTGCCGAGGCGGTCAAGATGTTGGCCGCCCGCTTCCGGGCCCAGGTGGGCGGGGACGAGGGCCTCACGGTGGTCTATGACGCCGGGTGTGACTCGGCGGACAACCAGGCCGTCATCGAAGGGGCGGGCCTGCACTTCGTGGGCAGCCTGATCGTCACCAACCACCCGGATCTATTGGCCGTTCCCGCCTCGGAGTACAAGTCCCTGGAGCGCAAGGGGTTCCCCGGGCTTTCTTACTACGAGACCCGCACAAAGGCCCTGGGCAAGGACCGTCGGGTGATCATTACCCACTCCTCCGACTTCCACGACGCCCAGGTGCGGGGCCTGGAACAGTCCCTGGCCAAAGCCCGTCGTCGCCTGGGGGAACTGGCGGCTCGCCTGGGTCGGGGCAACACCCGCCGGGAGCGCCCCGCCGTCGAAGCCGAGATCGCCGCCATCGTCAAAGACGACCGGGTTGGCAGAGTGATCCGCACCACCCTGACCGGGCGCACCCCCGCCAACCTTCGCCTCACCTGGCGCTCCGATGCCACCGCGCGGCGCGCATTGGAGGCCGAGATCTTCGGCAAGCGCATCCTCTTCACCGATCATGAGGACTGGGCGGTCACAGATGTGGTGTCGGCCTACCGCTCCCAGCCCGATGTCGAGGCCGGCTTCCGCCAGATGAAAGACCGCCGCGTCGTGGGCTTTAGCCCCATGTTCCACTGGACCGACCAGAAGATCCGAGTCCACGCCTTCTACTGCGTGCTGGCCCTGGCCGTCGCCCACATCATGCGCAGGGAGACCGAACGAGCCGGCATGGCCATGAGCGTGCGCGAGCTGCTGGCAAACCTCGACACGATCAAGGAGGTCACGCTCCTCTATCAGGGCGAAACCGGACGGCCGCGCGCCCGGCGCATGCTCACCGAGATCGATCCCATCCCACAGCGTCTCTACGACTTGTTCGGGCTCGACGCTTACGCCCCGGCTCGCTGAACCTAGGTAATACGCGCGACACAGTCGTTTAGCCCCGCTGACCTGGGACTTCATACTTCAGGCGGTCGTTATCCAGGAAACTCGGGCTAGGTC
>DATLUK010000350.1:0-3306 GCA_035533195.1 Acidimicrobiales bacterium
TGGCTGCCGAACTCGGCCCGTACTACACGCCAGAGCGCCAGCAGCTCCAGGAGGTGGCGCGTCAGTTCGCCATGAAGGAAGTACTACCCATTGCCAACGAGCTGGACCCGGTGGCCGCCAAGATCCCGATAGAGCTGCGCCACAAGATGGGTCAGCTTGGCTTCTTCGGGCTACGGGTGCCCAAGGCCTACGGCGGTCTGGAACTCGGCTTCTTCGAGTACTGCCTGGTGACCGAGGAGTTGTCCCGGGCATGGATGAGTGTGGCGAGCATCATTGCCCGCGCCGGCCCGCTGCCCCACCAGCTCGGCCCCGAGCGCTTGCGAGAGCTCTACCCGAGGATGCTGGCCGGGGACTACCTCGGCGCGGTTGCCCTGTCCGAGCCCGATGCCGGCTCCGACCTCGGCTCCATCACCTGCCGAGCCCACCGAGATGGAAACAGCTGGGTCATCAATGGACAGAAGATGTGGTGCACCAACGCCGACGATGCCGCCTTTATCACGGTGCTGGCCCGAACTGAGCCGCTCGACCCGGCCCACCGCCACCGCGGCATCGGCCAGCTCTTCATCGAGAAGGAGCCAGGTACCTTCCCCCCCGGCATGATGGGCACCGCGCTCCGGACGATCGGCTATCACGGCTGGAGAACCTTCGAGCTCTCCTTCGATGACTTCCGGGTGCCGACCTCCGCCTTGCTCCAGGCTACGGGAGGCTTCGAGAGGACCGCGGCCAGCCTGTCCGGTGCCCGGGTCCACACCGCCGCCAGGGCCATCGGATTGGCCAGGGGGGCCCTCGAGGACTCGATACGATACGCGGCCGAGCGGGTCCAATTCGGTCGCCCCATTGCCCACTTTCAGGCCATCCGGTTCAAGATCGCCTGGATGGCGACTGAGGTCGAGGCGGCTCGGCGCCTCACCTACTACGTGGCCAACGAGATCGACCAGGGCCGTGGCCAACTCCGGGAGAAGGAAGCGTCCATGGCCAAGTTGTTCGCGAGCGAGATGGCGGAGCGGGTGACTAGCGAGGCTCTCCAGGTCCACGGCGGCTACGGGTACACGACGGACTTCCCGGTCGAGCGCTACTGGCGTGACGCCCGCCTCACCAAGATCTTTGAGGGCACCTCGGAGATTCAGCAGCGGCTCATCTCCGACCGCATCCTCGGCCCTTATCGAGATTAGCCAGAGGCTGATGTTCATGGCCATGGCGATCTCGCGGGCGCCGGCATCCGACCAGCCCCGGGGATGGGAACCGACCCTTTTGAGGCGAAAGGGGCAAAGTCGGGACTAATGGCCCTGGTGGAGGTAGTGAGGTCGGGCCGACAATGCGCGGATGGGATAGCTGAGCCCGAGAGAGGACGACGATCTTGTTCAAGACGAAGAGGACTCCGGAACTCGGGACTGACGAGGCACGGTTCTGGAGGGCTGACCCCACCCTGGATGCGCCATCGCGACAGCCTCGTCGCCGGGTGTTGCTCGAGGAGCCAGACTCCGCGGTGGCCTGGGCCGCCTGGCGTTCGCTGGGGCGGTGGGGCTACGACGTGTCATGGTGCCCCGGCCCTGTCGATGGCCAGGGGGATTCCCCGGAACGACCCTGTCCGCTAGTGACCGCCGGGCATTGCCATTTGCTCGAGCACGCCGACGTGGTGGTGTCATCCCTTCAGTGGGACCAAGAGGCGTGCAGACAGGTCCTCGAGGCGCTCGGATGTCAATCGCAAGGAACACCGGTGATCGTTGAGGTCCTCGGCCCGTCTACTGCTCGCATGGCGCCACTGCTCGAGGGCAAGCGCGTCCTGAACACGCCGGTACTGGGACGAACGCTTCTGGCCGCGCTGGATGAGAGCGTTGGTGTCACGCCCCTCGTCGTGGCCTAGCGACGACGAGGTAGTGACGGACGTGAGTATGGCCGAAGGACCCTCTTTGTGCATGACCTGGCGAGCTGAAACCTGTGGCGCAAGCGGCGGATCCTGAACCGATGCTTTCGGACTACCGAGCCCATGACGGCGCTATCGGCCTCGACTGGTACGAGCTGGACCCCAACCTGTCGTTCCTTCTCGATCGCCACCTGCCCGACGGGACCGACCGTGCCCTGGCCGAGGCTGAGGTAGCCACCTATGGCCGTCTCGTGGGTGAGACCCTGGCCGCCCGGGCCGAGGAGACCGATAAGCACGGTCCCTACCTGTCCCGCCACGACCGGTGGGGACAAGAGCGCGATCTGGTCGTCCACCATCCCACCTGGACCGCCAACAAGGCCGACCTGGTCCGCCACGGCTTCGTTGGGGCCCGCTCGGCCAACGCCGAGGGCATCCCGGCGGTGGTGACCGCCGCGCTGGCCTTCCTGGTCTGCCAGGCCGAGACCGCCGCTTACTGCGCACTGGGCATGACGGCAGGGGCCGCCGACATGGTCGAGCGCTACGCCCCCGCGTCCCGCCGGGCAGACCTGCTCGAGCATCTCACGTCCCTCGATCCCGAGCGGGCCTGGGAAGGGGGGATGTTCCTCACCGAGCGCCAGGGCGGAAGCGACGTCGGGGCCAACACGACCCGGGCCGTGCGCGACGGTGATGAGTGGTTGGTCTCCGGGGACAAGCACTTCTGCTCCAACGTCGACGCCGAGGTGTTCATAGTTCTGGCCAGGCCCGAGGGCCATCCCCCCGGCACCTCCGGCCTGGCCACCTTCATCGTGCCCCGGCATCTGGACGACGGCTCCCCCAACGGCTTTGTCATACAGCGCCTCAAGCCCAAGCTAGGCACCACCGGCGTGCCCACCGCCGAGGTGCACCTGGACAATGCACGGGGGTGGCTGGCGGCCCCCGAACCCGGCCCGGACCCTTATGCCTCCGAGGGCGCCATCCACGAAGGATCGGGAAGGTCCGGAACCTCTCCCATGGCGGCCACCGCCGTCCTGGAGGGCGCCACGGTTCCCGGCCAGGGCGTCAAGCGGATGCTGGAGATGGTCAACACCAGCCGGTTCGGCGTGGCCCTGATGGGCCTGGGCATCCACCGCCGCTGCTTCCTCGAAGCCGCCATCTACGCCGCCGGGCGTCAGCAGTTCGGGCAGCGCATCGACAGCTTTCCCATGGTTCGCGAGACCCTGGTCGATCTCCTGGTCGAGCTCGAGGCCGGCATGGCGCTCACCTTCGAGTGCGCCGCCGCGGCCCGATCCTCGGCCGATCCCGATCAGGCCCGCCTTCTCCGGCGGGTGCTGGTGCCCCTGGCCAAGATGCGCACCACCCGGACCGCAGTATGGGCCGCCGGCCAGGCCCTGGAGCTCCTCGGCGGCAATGGCTACATGGAGGACTGGCCCTTGGCCCGCCAG
>DATLUK010000351.1:0-3445 GCA_035533195.1 Acidimicrobiales bacterium
CCTGCGCCACGCGGCCTGTTCGATGTGGCTCAACACCCCCGGTATCGCCGTACGGGTGGCGTGTGAATGGTCAGGCCACAAGCGGCTAAGTGTCTTCCTCGACATCTACCAGGGCTTGATGCCTGGCTCGGAAGGGTCCGCTAAGCAGCTGCTCGACGCAGCCTGGGGCCGATGAGAGGCCGTTGAGCCCGCTCGACAATGGACCCGAGGCCCTCGCGCCTGCCGGCGTCAATCCGGCGCCTTTCCCCGACTCAGGTGCGCCTCCAGCACGGGAAGACCGACGATGTCCTTAGGTCGTCCCGCGGCCCGCTTGGAGGCGATGACATCCTCCAGGTGAGCAGTCCGGCCGAAAGCGGCCACTGATTCCGGCGGAATCCGGCCACCCATTCCGGACCAAAGCGGCCACCCATTCCGGCTGATTCCGGCCACCTGACCGGCACTGGCTTGCCAGGGCGGTAGCGCCTCCGACCATCCACCACGGCGGGCACCCGGCCCCCTTCACTCGACGGCTTCCACTGCTGTCAGCGAGGAGACCGAGTGCCCAGGAGGAAGCTACCCATGAGAAAGATCACCGAAGTACTGCGCCTCGACGCGCAGAGCGTCAGCCACCGTCAGATCGCCACCAGCGTCGGCATCGGCCGAGCGACCGTGGCCGACTACCTGGCCCGGGCCCAGGCCGCCGGGCTGTGCTGGCCGCTGCCCGAGTCCATGGACGCCACCGCCCTGGAAGCGGCGCTGTTCCCGGCGCCCCTGCCCGTGGCCCACCGGCCGTTGCCCGACTGGCGCCACATCCACAAGGAGCTCAAGAGCCCCCGCCACCACGTGACCCTGCGCCTGTTGTGGATCGAGTGGAAGGCCGACCACCCCGACGGCTGGGCCTACAGCCAGTTCTGTCACCACTACCGGTCCTGGTTGGGGACCCAGGACGTCGTCATGCGGCTGACCTATGCCGGCGGGGAGCGAATGTTCGTCGACTTCGCCGGGGACAGGATGGCCTGGGTGGATCCCGACACCGGGGAAACCCATGCGGCCGAGATCTTCGTGGCCGTGCTGGGGGCTTCGGGCAAGGTCTTCGCCCGGGCCACCCGGGGCCAGGACCTGGACTCCTGGCTCGGGGCCCATGTGGCCGCCTGGGAGTACTACGGCGGTGTGGCCACCGTCACCGTCCCGGACAATCTCAAGGCCGGGGTGACCAAGGCCTGCTGGTATGACCCCGAGATCAACCCTTCCTACCTGGAACTCGCCCGTCACTTTGACACCGTCGTGTTGCCGGCCAGACCCCGCAGACCCCGGGACAAGGCCGCCGCCGAGGCCGGGGTCATGGCCGTCGAGCGCTGGGTTCTGGCTCCTCTGCGCCACCGGACGTTCCACTCCTTGGGCGAGCTCAACGAGGCCATGGCCGAGAAGCTGGAGGAGCTCAATGCTCGGGAGTTCCGGGGCGAGCCGACCAGCCGCGCCGAGCTATTCGACGACCTTGAGCGGGAGGCGCTGCGTCCCCTGCCCACCACCCGCTTCGAGTTGGCTCGCTGGAGGCGGGCCACGGTCCACATCGACTACCACGTAGACACCGGCGACGGTCACTTCTATTCGGTGCCCTATCGCTACGTGCGGGCGAAGGTGGAGTGCCGCATCACCGCCACCACCGTGGAGGTGCTGCGCGGCGGGGTCCGCATCGCCAGCCATCCCCGCGAATACGGCCGGCGTCGCTATATCACCGACCCGGCGCACATGCCCCCGTCCCATCGGGCCCATCTGGAGTGGACGCCCGAGCGCCTGGTGTCCTGGGCGGCGACGATCTCGGGCCCCACCGCCGCCCTGGTGGAGAAGATCCTCGAGTCCCGCCCCCATCCCGAACACGCCTATCGGGCCTGTCTCGGGATCATGAGCCTGGCCCGGCGCTATGGCAACGACCGGGTCGACGCCGCCTGCGCCCGGGCCCTGGCCGCCGGGGCCATCAGCTACTCCTCGGTCAAGTCGATCCTGGCCCAGAACCTGGACCGCCTGGCCCTGCCCGAACCAGCCGTCATGCCAGCTCCGCCTGATCACGACAATCTGCGCGGCGCCGGCTACTACGCCGGGGAGGAGGCCGAGGGATGCTCGTGAATGTCACCGTGTCCAAGCTGGAGGGCCTGGGCTTATCGGCCATGGCCGCCGGCCTGGTGCACCAGATGGAGAGCCCCGGGCCCTGGTCCGAGCTGTCCTTCGAGGACCGCCTGGGCCTTTTGGCCGACGCTGAGGCCGACGCCCGGGACTCCCGTCGCCTGGCCAACCGCCTCAAGACGGCCAAGCTGCGCTATCCCGCCGCGGTGGAGGACATCGACTTCCGCACCCCCCGGGGCCTGGACCGCGGTGTCATCGCCTCACTGGCCGGCGCCGGCTGGGTCACCCGGGGCCACAACGTGTTGATCACCGGGGCCACCGGGTGCGGCAAGTCCTTCATCGCCTGTGCCCTGGCCAACGCCGCCATGCGCCAGGGCCATTCCGCCCTCTACGTGCGCACGCCCCGGCTGTTGGAGGAGCTGGCCCGAGGCAAGGCCGACGGACGCTATGTCCGACTGCTCAGCCAGATGGCCCGGGTCTCATTGCTGGTGCTCGACGATTTCTTGTTGAGCCCGGCCCCGGTGGAGGCCTGTCGGGACCTCCTCGAAGTCGTCGAGGACCGCTCAGCCCGACGCTCCACCGCGGTGGCCTCCCAGCTGCCGGTGGACCGCTGGCATGCCGCCATGGCGGACCCGACCCTGTCCGAGGCCATCCTGGACCGTTTGTGCTCGGCCTCTCACCGAATCGCCATGAAGGGACCCTCTCAGCGCCAGCGTGCGCCCGGCCCGATCGACGAGACTGAGGACCCCGATGCCACCTGAACGGGTACCGCCCGAAAAGCCGGCCCCTGTGTTGGCTTCTGAGGGCCTGGAGGGACCGGGCATGGGGTGTGAGTGCGGCCGCTTCGGAGCTCCAGACGTCATTGCCGGCTGCGCCGGCATACCCTCTGACTTCCAGGAGGTGATGCCCATCCACATCCGCTGAGCCTGACGACAGACGGCGCTACCGCCCACGTGATGGACCGGCCGCTTTCAACCGGAACAGGTGGCCGCTTTCAATCGGAACGGGTGGCCGCTTTCGCCGGAATGCTCACCAGGGAAGCGACGGGCAGTTCGGAACCGACCAGAGTGACGACGAGGGACTTCTCGACCAGCTGGTCGTAGCCCTGGGCGAAGCCCGCCGGTACGAAGCAGAGATCGAGCGGGCCGTATTTGGTGATCAGGGTCAGGGTCGACATCTGACGGAGTAGGTCCGGGTGGGCCGCGAATTCAACGCCTCCGGGGTCGCCCTCCACCCGTAGCCGGGCACCAAGGGCGTTGAGAGCGTCAGCCAGCCGAGCCAGGTTGGCCTCAGTTCGCTCTGGGCAGATGTCGATGTCGACCGTGACGTGGCCCGTGCCGTGCAG
>DATLUK010000352.1:0-3652 GCA_035533195.1 Acidimicrobiales bacterium
GTCGCCAGCTACATCAACTTCTACAACCACCAACGCCGGTGCACCAAGGCCGGCAACCTCAGCCCCATCCGCTACGAGTTAGCTTTGGCCCCCAGGCCACAAGCGGCCTAACCGCGTGTCCACAATCTCTGGGCAACCTCATTCGAAGCTGGCGGGGATGGCGTTCGGTGACAATCACCTCGGTGTGTCTGGCACCCAGTAGCTAGCGGCCTCGAGCCCCCGCTCCTCACGCGCCCGGGTGAGCCCGGCTGGTGGGAGACGGTGGCCCTCAGCTCCAAGTGCCGATGCTGGCCCGGACCGTCCGGCCCGGGATGCCAGAGCCGACCGGCCGGTCAGACCGGGCTAGGCAGGAGGCGGACTGTATCGGGCCGCCCGATCATTCCTGGGACGACCACGCGGGCGTTGCGGCCCCGCAGGTTCAGGGCCAGGCCGACTCCCGTGTTGAGGAACCGGAGGGCTTCCGGTCCGAACCGATCTCGGAATTTGGCGCAGCCCCGGTGAGGCTTCGGGGTGATCTCGATGACAGCGCTCCCAATTGCGAGTCGGCGTCCGGCCGGTAGCTGCTGGAACTCAGATCCAGATCCACATATAGCTGGTCGCCCGCCAGGGCCCAGCGCTCTATCGGTCCCGCCACCCGTTCAGCAGCTCGGGCGTTCATAACGGTGATCTGACCCTCCGGATCCTGCAACCCGTCCGGCGTGCTCGTACTGCCCCTCAGGTGCCAGCTATCGCCCACGAGTCCGACCTCCAGGTCAAGCCTGGCCACCTCAAGGATCTCACGCTCGCCGACAGCTGGGCGACAGACAATCAACTCCACCGTGCCCAGTTCTGTGGGCGAGCCGCGTAGGTGGTCTAGCCCCGCCTTCAGGTCCTGGACACTCCGGTACGCCACGAACGAGATTATGGCCGGTCAGCCGGCCCAGCTAGCGCGTCAGCCCGATGGATACTCACGACCCGCGCCCATCGCTCTGGGTCTGGCTACCGTCGGGCGGACCCGGATCTTCGCTGAGCGCCAACCGCATCAGCGCGTTGACTGCCCCCGCCGCGGCGGCGCTGCCTCCCCTTCGGCCCACATTGGTGATGGCTAGCGCACGCCAGGGGCCCGACCAGAGTTCCGCTTTGGATGCGGCGGCGCCCACATATCCCACCGGCAGCCCGATCACCGCGGCGGGCCTGGCCCGATCTCGCATTCCGAGCAAGGCGGCAAGGGCGGTGGGGGCGTTACCGATGACCCAGAGGGCGCCGTCGGGGTGCTCCTCGACCGCGGCGGTGATGGCCGCGGCGGAGCGGGTGCTTCCTTCCGGTGAGCCGCCCACCCGGTCGAGATAGCACACGGCAGTGGACACGGACGGGATGCCCGCCATCACCATCCGCGCGTCACAGATGACTGGCGCGCCCGATCGCAGGGCGGCCACGGCCCCGCCCACCGCGGCCGCGCCGATGCGGGCCGAAGTGGCGAAGCTGTCGTCAGCCGTGGCGTGGACCATGCGTGCCACCACCTCGCGCTGTCCCTCGGGCCAGGATGAGAAGTCCACCTCCGAGTTCATGATCCGGTAGCTCTCAACTTCGATCGGGTGGATCGGCGCGGGCAACGGCCATATGGCATCCACGGGGCAGACCTCCAGGCAGGCGAGACAGTCAGTACAGCGGGCAGGGTCGACGGTCGGCGCCAATGGCGCCGGGGACAGAGCGGACTCGGGACAGGTGGTGATACAGGAGCCGCAGGCCGTGCAACGCCGGGTGATGGCGACGGTCACAGGTCATATCCCCGCGGGGTGACCATGCGGGTGCCGATCCAGCGGGTGGTCGAGGAGCCCACGATCACGATTGAGACCATGTCGACCAGGCTGGGATCCAGAGAGTCCAGGGTCGTCCTCACCACTTTCTCGGTGGGCCGGCCGGCGTCGGTCACCACGGCCACCGGTGTATCCGGCCCGCGCTGGCCCAACAGGATGGCCACGGCTTCGTCCAGTTGGGTGGTGCGGCGCCGGGAGCGCGGGTTGTAGAGCGAGACCACGAAGTCGCCTGCGGCCGCCGCCTCCAACCGGCGGCGGATGACGGGCCACGGGGTGAGCAGATCCGAAAGAGATATGGCGGCGTGGTCATGGGCCAGAGGTGCCCCCAGCACGGCCGCGGCGCTGAGGGCGGCCGTGACACCGGGCACGATCCGCACCGGAGGTGCCCCGAAGCGCGCTGCCATGTCCAGCACCAGACCGGCCATGGCGTACACCCCCGGGTCACCTGAGCAGACCAGGGCGACCCTGTGGCCGGCCGCCGCCCGGCGGAGAGCTTCGGCGCAGCGCTCAGCCTCCTGTCCGATGGGGTAGCGCAGTACCTCCTGAGAGGCGGTGAGAAGGTCGTCCGCCAGGTCGACATAGAGCCCGTAGCCGATGACGACCTCGGCGTGCCGCACCGCCGCCGCCGCCGCCGCCGTCCGCAGGGCCGGATCCCCGGGTCCGAGGCCCACCACCGACAGGTCGCCGGCTGGCCGGCGCCGACGGGCGACCGCCACCGTGGAGTCGGCGCTCTTCTGTTTCTCCACCACCAACTCGCCCCCGGGCTGAGCGCCCAGGATGGCGGCTGCCTCGGCCACCGAAGGGGTTCCGACGGCCGCTTCGACTACTGCGCTGGGATTGGGGGTGCAGACCGCGGACAGGTCGGCAGCAGAGAAGACTTCGAGGGGCACACCTAACCCATCGGCCAGCTCGATGATGGCGGGTTCGGCGGCCTTGCGCTCGTGAGTCACGACACGCCCAACCGCGGTCGCGTGCAGCCCGGCATCCCGCAGCGTCTCTCTCACCAACCGGCGTAGGCCGGGGCCCGAGGCCCCGCGGCTGGAGCCAACCCCGAGGACCAGGGACGGCGGCCGGAGGAAGACCTGGTCGCTTCCGGGCGCCAGATCCCGCTCGGTCACATGTACGTGGTTGCCGGACGCTCCCGGCGGCCGGCCGGCCCCCGAACCGGTGGTGTCCGCCAGTTCGGCCAGGGCGGGTGGAAGGGGCCAATCGCTCAACTCGGGATCGACGCGGAGCCCCGGCCGGTCACCGTCCAACCAACGGCGCATGAAGGCGGCCACGGCGCCTTCGGACTTGAACCCCTCCAGTCCGTCAAGGGCGGGGATCCCGGCCCGGTCGCTGGCCGTGGTGACCACCGCCTCGGCGCCGGTCAGGACCGCTACCTCCCGAGCCAGCCGGTTGGCCCCCCCGGCGTGACCGCCTGTCAGAGCCACAGCCCATCGGGCGGTGTCATCCAGGCAGACCACGGCCGGGTCGGTGGCCTTGTCGGCCAGAAGGGGTGCCGTGGCCCGTACGGCCACTCCGGTGGCACAGACGAGCACGAGTGCGTCGACCTGGTTCCAGGCGTCGCGCACGGTGGCCATCAAAGAACCGTGCCGGTGCTCGTAAGGAAGGCGCCGGGCGAGCATCGCACCTCGATCGGTCACAGAGCAGCAGAGAACTCTCACGATCCTGTCGCTTCGCTCCCGGGGCCCCAGGTGATGAACACCGGGTTTTCCGCCGCCAGGCGGAAGGCGCGGTCGGGGCCGAAGCGGACACCCCGGCTCACCGCCACCTGGACCACGTTGCCCAGCCGTTCAGCGGCTGCCGCCGCCCTCTCCAGGGACGCCCAGGTGGCCACGACCGCACCACCGGGG